>NZ_JBAWAC010000499.1:0-5673 GCF_049589095.1 Haladaptatus sp.
GACCGCGAAGCCGTCCATGCTCGCCCGGTCGAACCCCGGCACGTCGCGGTCGGCGTCGAGTCGCTCGGCCAGTACCCTGCCGCGTGCTTCGGTGAGCGAGACGTGTTCGGGATCCGCCGAGAGGTCCAACGAGGCTATCGCTTCGTGTGCCTCCTCGGGTTCTGCGAGGTCGCGGAACTCCTTTCGATCGGTCACGCGAATCCCCCCGGGATGAGTGTGACGCTATCGGACGTTCGTCCGATTGAAATCATGCCGACCACTCCCAGTTTCCGACTGCGACGGTCTCTCCCGCGGGAATCCCCTCGTGCTCCTCGGGTACTTCGACCCATCCATCCGCCAGCGCGACGCTGGAGAGGATGCCCGAACCGCTCGCTCGCGTCGGGGTGGCCGACCGCTCCTCCCCGTCCTCCTTCACCGTCACCCGAACGAACGACCTGATGCCCGGTTCGCTTCGAATCTTGCGTTCGAGCCGTGCATCCGTCGTCGGGAAATCATCGAGCGGCAGGTTACCCGTCCACTTCAGCGCGGGCCGGACGAACTGGACGGCGTTGATGATGCAGGCGACCGGATAACCCGGCAACATCACGATCGGGGTTTCCTCGCCATCCGAGTCGGAATCCTCCGAATTCTCAGAATTTCCACTGGCCATCGTGTCGTGCTCGATGATACCGAGGGCGACCGGGTGGCCCGGTTTCAGCGCGACGCCGTGGACGATCACTTCGCCGATGGAGTCGACGACTTCCGGAAGCAGATCCCGCTTCCCCACGGACGAGCCCCCCGTCGTGACGACGATGTCGTGGTCGAGGTTCGACTCGATCGCTTCGCGGAGCGCCGTCTCGTCGTCGGTCACCACGTCGTGATACGTCGCGTCGCCACCCCACCGCTCCACGAACCGGGAAACCGTGAGGCCGTTGGTTTCGACCACTTCACCCGGATCAGGGTCGGTTTGCACGAGTTCCTCGCCGGTCGGAATCACGGCGATCCGCGGCGGTTCGTAGACGGTCACTTCGCGCACGCCGACGGATTTCAGCATGCCGAGGTCGGACGGCCGCAGACGATGGCCCTGCTCGTAGAGCGACTGTCCCCTCTCGACATCCTCGCCGACGGGTGCGACGTTTTCGCCCTCCGCGACGGCATCGAACACTTCGACGTCGGTTCCGAACTCGTCCGTTTGCTCTATCATCACTATCGCGTCCGCCCCCGCCGGTACTTCGCTCCCGGTGTGGACCCGAACTGCCGCGCTGGGACCCATTTCCTCCGCTCTTCGGAGGACTTCGGGCGACCGGCCGCCCGCTCCGAAGGTGTCCTCTGCCCTGACGGCGTAGCCGTCCATCGCGGCCTGCGAGTAGTGGGGGACGTTTCGCGGGGCGACGATTTCCTCGGCGAGCACCCGATCATCCGCGTCGAGCAGCGGGACGGATTCGGTGCGGTCGTGTCCGGTGACGACTTCGTGTAGTCGCTCACGCGCCGCCGCCACGCGTGTCGTTTCCTTGAATCCGGACTGCTTTCTGTCCGGTTGGTGGTCGCTCATATGAACCCGTTCGGGACGGCGGGCAAAAAGGAAGCGGGGAACACTTATCGTCTCGTAGACAACACGGTTCGGCATAGCCCTCCCTGATCAACCGCTCGCCCTGCTGATCGTCGCCGTTGCCGCGGTTCTCGGCTGTGCCCTGTTGTGGTACGGTGGCCGCGAACTCCTCCTCTCGTATCGAATTCTGACCAACGACCCGAGCGACGTGATGTCGCTTGGCGACGGAATGCCAGTCTAAGTGGAGGGAACCGCGCAAGTGCAGGGCGGCACCCTCACGTCCCCGTTTACCGGGACGGAGTGTCTGGCATACGAGTACGAAGTCAAGGAAGAACGAAACTCCAAGAACGGGCGTAGTTGGACGACCATCGACAGCGGCTACAACTTCACGGCGTTTCGCATCGAGGACGGGACGGCCAGCGCGCTCGTCGACCCCCGCTCGGCCGATTTTCGGTTGAGTGCCGAGCGTTCCATCGACGTTCGCGGCGGGAAACGACCGCCCGAACCGATACGGGAGTTCATCCGGCGAAACGAGGACGTCGGGTCGGAGGAGAAGAGCCTCGACTCGAAACTGTTCGAGTTGAACACCGGAAAGGACCGAAAATACATCGAGAGACGCCTCGATATCGGCGAATCGCTTCATATCCTCGGCGAAGCGCGATACGACGCCAGTGCGGGGAGCGAGGCCGGAGAGGTGAACACCATCATCGGGTCCGGCGGCGACACCAAGTTCGTCATCTCGGATACGGACGAACGCGGTGCAGCGCGGCGTGCGGCGTGGAAGGGTCTCCCGTACGTGGTCGCCGGAGTCCTGTTTTTCGCCATCGGTGCGTTCGTCCTCGGCCTGTAATTCGACCGCCAAGACCGCACCCTTTTTCGGCCCTGCGTCCTAAGACGCAACTATGTCAGCGCTGCGCGATGCGTTGCGAGAACTCCCGGATGCCGTGTTCGCAGACCTACTGGAGAGCGACGGGGAGTACCTCCTCGTCCTCGACATGCCCGGCGTCACCGAGGAAACTATCGACATCGACGTGACGAATGGCCGCCTCCAGATCGAAGCGCGGCGCGAGAAGGACGTTCCCATCGAGTTCGACTACCTGAGCGAGGAACGTCCGCTCTTCCTCGATGCCGAACTGCCGCTTCCGCCAGATGCGACCGGTTCGGGTGCGGAAGCGACGGTTTCCCGTGGTGTGCTCGAAATCACGCTCCCGAAACGGACGTCGGCTCCCGAGGAGTCGGTGCCGGTTACGAGCCGTTAAGCGCGGGTGGTCACACTGGTATTTCTCCGCGCATATCGTCGGTTCGTTATCGTCGCATGGCAGTTCCTGCCGCTGTTGGTGAGCTATGCCCGCGACCGGAATCGGTTCCTGTTCTTCGGGTCGTCGCGGCAGGTGACGAGCGAGATGCGACGGGAGCGGGCGGATACGCTTCTCAGTTCGCTTTTGACCCTCGGTCCGACGTTCATCAAACTCGGGCAACTACTGTCGAGCCGTCCCGACGTCCTCCCGCCGGAGTACGTGGACGAGCTTTCGAAACTGCAAGACGAAGTCCCGCCCGCCCCGTGGGAGGATGCCGAAAACGTCCTCGAAGCGGAACTCGGCCCCGTCGAGGACAACTTCGAGGAGTTCGACACGGACGCGATCAGCGGTGCGAGCCTCGGGCAGGTGTACGACGCGCGGATCGACGGCGAGCGCGTCGCGGTGAAGGTCAGACGCCCCGGCATCGAGGACCTGGTCGCGGCCGACCTACGAGTCATTCGCTGGTCGCTTCCCGTTCTCATGCGGTTTTTGGGCCAGGGACGGGCCTTTTCGCTCGAAAACCTCGCCGACGAGTTCGGTCGGACGATCCGGGAGGAGATGGATTACGACCGCGAGGCGTCGATGCTGAACGAGATTCGGGCGAACTTCGAGGACGACCCCGATATCGTCATCCCGCGCGTCATCGAGAGCCACTCCGGTTCCCGCGTCCTCACGATGGAGTTCCTCAGTGGCACGAAGATCAACCGGATAGACGAACTGGACGAGGAGGGACTCGACAGCCACGAACTCGCCGTAAACCTCCAGCGCGCCTACCTCCAGATGATAATTCAGGACGGCGTGTTCCATGCGGACCCGCATCCCGGTAACCTCTCCGTTACGGACGATGGCAGCATCATTTTCTACGACTTCGGCATGAGCGGGCACGTGGACGACTTCATCCAGCGCAAGATCGTCGAGTTCTACATCGCGGTGGCGAATCAGGACATCGAAGGGATCCTCGACGCGCTCATCGAGATGGGAACCCTCAGCCCCGAAGCCGACCGCAGGACGATGGGACAGGTGATGGAACTCGCCATCGAGGACGCCCGCGGCGAGGACATCGAGACCTATCGCGTCCAGCAGATCGTCTCGCAGGTCGAGGACACGATTTACGAGTTCCCGCTCCGACTGCCGTCGAACCTCGCGCTCGTGCTTCGGGTGGCGACGGTCGTGGAAGGCGTCTGTGTCACCCTCGATCCCGGTTTCGACTTCATCGCGGTGGCGACGGAGTACCTCACCGAGGAGGGGTACCGCGAGGAGTCCGTCAAACAGTACGTCTCGGAGACGAGCGATCAGCTACAGGCGTCGGCCCAGTCGCTCGTCCGGACGCCGCCCAAACTGGAGCGCGCGTTGGACAGGATCGATCGTGACGACCTGTACGCCCGCGTCAGCATCGAGGACGACAACGACGTGTTCGACCTGCTGGCCAAACGGCTCATCTACGGCATCCTGCTCGCGTTCGGCGGGTTGACGACGGCGGTGTTGTACGTCGCAGAGGCGTTCCCCGCCGCCGCAGTCGCCGGACTGATTTCGCTGTTCGTCACGTTCCTGCTCTATCGTTCGTTCCGCAAGCGGCGCGGGATTCGAACGACGCCGCAGTTCACGCGACAGAACTTGCGGGAGCGGGACGGGGAGTAGGGAAACCGATTCGTGTTCGACTCGTTCCACAATCCTTTTGCAAACTCTGTTCATTTAATTGAACAATGGCATCCACCGTCACTCCCTCCAGCACCAGCGACCACGAGAGCCACTGGTGGATACTCCTGTTGCCGGGTTTGATTTCTGCTTCCGTCGCCACCGTCGCACTCGGGGTTGCCGGACTCGTGCTCCACAGCGAACCGCCGCTCTCGGTTTCGACGCTCCCTGCTCCGATAACGTTCGTTCTCGGGCTTGCGTTACTCACTGCGCCCGCCGCCGTCGCCATCGGTATCCACTTCGACCGAAAGTACGTCGCGTCGGTGTCCGAGTGGAAACCCCGTTCCGAATACGTCCTCCTCGGTGTCGCCATGTGGTTCGGCATCGGTATCCCGTTCGCCCTGTTGTACCTCTATCGCCGCCATCAGTACCTCGACATCCCCTGAGTCGAACTCACGGCGTCAATCCCATGGGGACGAGCGGTGCCGAAGATCGAACCGTCCGCTTTACCGAACGACTGCCGAATCGAATCCACAACGGCGGGACCGGAACTCAGCGGTTTCCGGTCAGTACGAGGAAAAGACCGAACAGAACACCCACCACGACGAGGACGATGCCGCCGATTCCGTATAGTTTCGGTGTGCTGTACTGGAGTTGGCCACCGTATTTCAAGATTGCCGCGGACAGGAGGAGCGTAAGCCCCGATCCGGTGAGAACGGTCGCGAGGTCGAAGCCGATTGGATTACCAATATCTGGCACGAACTTAATTGCCAGCGACGGTGGATACAGCTATTGCTTGCAGATACAAGCAATCGACGGTGATCGGCGTTCGATTGCAATCGACGAGTCGTACACGACCAAGACGAGTCGCCCACGCCCACCGCGACTCCGCTCCGACCGTCTCCGAAAACACCCTCTCCCCAACTGCCACATTCCGTAGCTTTTCCCCTCCTCCTCGCCAAGACTCGGTATGCAGATCGAACCCTTCGGCTTGGAGCGCTGGTTCGCAGAATACGAGCACGAGGCCGACATCATGCTGGCCGAGAGCGGCATCCGGAGCCTCGACGCCGACCGCTTCGACCTGAACCCCGGCGAGTTGGGCTACGTCATCCCGACGAACGGCGACCCCGAGTTCCGCGCCGAGGTGGGCGAGCGCTACGGCCGGAGCGCCGACGAGGTGCTGTTCACCTGCGGAACGCAGGAAGCGAACTT
>NZ_JBAWAC010000500.1:0-1707 GCF_049589095.1 Haladaptatus sp.
GGTGTAGTCCGGCCAATCATCTTGGCCTTTCGAGCCGAGGACCAGGGTTCAAATCCCTGACCGAGCATTTTCCGAGGAATAACGTAACGAAAAGCGATGCGTCGGTGTGTTTTCGATCGAATCGAGATTCGGGCAGACGGTATCTACCACGAGAATGAACTTCTGTGGATCGAACCATATTCATGATAGACAACACTATCCGGATTATTTCGAAGCCTGCCGCCGTTCCCACTAAACAGACATTTCACGAAGATTTACCACATATATATCAATAGTTCCGAACCGTTCAAACGAGTGAAAATAGTGCAGAGACGGGTGGAAACGTGATGGCAACTTTCGATAGTTCAACAGAACTAGCGGATATCTTTATTATCGTGGAATGCCTCTAGTTGACACAGTCTGACGATACGTTCTCTGAACGAGGGATTGAAATAAGTGATATATAAAACGACATGACCACAGCAGGTGATTCATCATTCGACACGGGAAGCACGCTTCTCTCGACCGCCGCGATGGGGAGGGAGGGCGATATCGACTGTGTGCATCGATTGTCTGGCGATGGGGCGCGCGAACGAAACGTCCTCATCGTGACCTACAATCGGTCACCGGAAGTCGTGTTACAGCAGTGGCAATCGCGAATCGGCGACGAACCGACGGAACTCGGAATCATCGCCATCGGTGGTGGCGACGCACGAACCGGGACACACCGACTCGAACCACACGGCGATCAGAACTCCGTCTCGCTGTCGAACCCCGCGAGCCTCGGCCGACTCGAAACCACGATTCGACTGTATCTCGACGAATGGTCGGCGAACGACCATCCGACGGTACTCTGTTTTGACTCCGTCTCGACGCTCCTTCGCCACGTCGACCGAACGACCGCGTTTCGGTTCCTCGCGACCTTAACCGACCAGCTTCGGCAGCTCGACGTCGTGGCACATTTCCATATCGTTCCGGACGCGCACGACGGTTCGACCGTCGCCATGCTCCGTTCGCTGTTCGATGTCGTGCACGGCTACGAAGGGACCGAACCGGCGGTTTCGGCCGACGTCCTCCTCACGCTGCTCGGTTCCCCTCGCCGACGGCGCGTCTGCCGATACCTCTGTGAGGTCAGCGACTCGGCGACCGTCTCCGGAATCGCACGACAGATAGCGATGTGGGAGGGGTCTAGAATCCCGAGCGAGAACGAATGCGAACGCGTCCACGTCACGTTGTGGCACGTCCATCTGCCGGAGTTAGCCGAGGTCGGTGTTCTCCAACTCGATGGGAACGTCGTCTCCTCGGCCATCGATCGGGACGTGCTCGAACGATACGTGCAACTGACGGCGGACGACTCGTCCACTGAACTGTTCCCGAGCCTCTCCGACAGTGAGCGAATCCGAACGAACGATCCACCCGAAGACGAGTCCAACGAAGCGTACTGGACGGTGTACGGCACCGCACACGATTCGATCGTCGTGACGCTGGCACGGGCGTTGGCGAACGTGCGGGACGTCCCACCGACGGAATTACAACCGGTCCTCTCGGACGTCATCGACATCGATGCGCTCCAACGGCTCGCCGAGCACGAGGATATCTCCGTCTACGCGACGTTTCAGTACGAAGGATACGAGGTGGTGGTCGATAGCGGTGAGATCAAACTGTACGACTCACGCTAGCCACTCGTCCGGTTTCGTGTTGTAATCGACCTCAGTCGCCGCGATGTCC
>NZ_JBAWAC010000501.1:0-5232 GCF_049589095.1 Haladaptatus sp.
ACCGAACGCTGTCCAATTACTCCGAAACGACGGTGATCTGTCGTTCCCGGTCGATGGCGTACTCCAGTTCCTCGGCGATGGCGCTGCCGCGGGAAACCTGAATATCGCCGCCGCGGCCGACCGTCGCGGTGAACAGGTACTCGCCGTCGGCCTGCACCTCGACGGTTTCCCCGGCGTGGCCGTCGAGCGGGATGATGACGTGGCGCGACGTGATTTCGGGGGTAACGACGTTCCCCTTCGGAGCCACCGCCGTCGTCCCGACCGAGGACGGTTTCTCGTCGTGCGTGCGCACGTCGATGTCGATACCGAGGCGGTTCTCGATGTCGTCGATGCGGCCGCCGCCCTTGCCGATGACGTAGGAGATGTCGTTTTCGTCCACGTAGACGACGGCCTTGTTCTGTCCCTGCAGGTCCACGTCGACGTGCCCGCGCGAGACGGACTGTATTTCGCGCTCGATCTCCTGTCTGGCGAGTCGGGAGACGCCGGTCTCCTTCTCGTCACCGTCCTCCAAAGGGACCGTGACGACCTGCCGGTTGAAGGTGTAAATCTCGTACTCCGGTGTTCCGGTCTCGAACTCCTCCACGAGGATGACGGGGCGGGCGAGGTCCTCCTCGGTCATGCCCGCGGGCACCTTGACCTCCGTCCGAACGTCGTACACCTTCTCGATCTGCCCGGCTTCGATGTAGACGACGGTGTCCACGATCTGCGGAATCATGCCGAGTTCGACCCGGCCGATGAGCCGCTGCAGCGCGTCGATCGGTCGCGTGGCGTGGACGACGCCGACCATGCCGACGCCCGCGAGGCGCATGTCGGCGAACACTTCGAAGTCGTTCGTCTTCCGCACCTCGTCGTAGATGGTGTAGTCCGGCCGCACCATCAGCAGGGAGTCGGCGGTCTTCTCCATCTCGCCAGCCAACTCGGTGTACTGGGTTACCTCCGGGCCGACCTGCAAGTCGCGGGGTTTCTCCATCGTCTTCACGGCGAAGTCGTTGTCCGCGAGGAACTCCGCGACGGCCTGTGCGAAGGTGGACTTCCCGGCACCGGGTGCACCGGAGATGAGAACGCCGCGCTGGCGTTCGAGCAGTCGTCCGCGGAGTTCGTCCGCGTGCTCGTAGTCGTCCAGCGAGGTCTTGACGATGGGTCGAACCGCCGTGATCTCCCACGCGTCCGCGAACGGCGGTTCCGCGATGGCGATACGGTAGTCGCGGAACTGGACGATGGTCATACCCGGTTCGTCGATCTCGATGAAGCCCTCGTTGCTCTGTTTCGCGCTCTGGATGATCTCCTGTGCGTACTCTTTGAGATCCTCGTCGGTCGAGGGGTCGTCGCGGATCTTCTGATAGTGCATGTCGCCGATCTCTCCGCGCTTGGCCATCGGCGGCATCCGCGACCGGAGGTGGACGCTCATCGTCTGCTCGTCGAAGAAATCCTCGATACTGAGTCGGCCGACGTCCTCGGTTTTCGGCGCGATGTACTCCACGTCCAACCCCTTGGCCTTCGCCACCTCGCTCTGCACGAGGTCGCTCGTGACGAAGGTGGCGTCGTGTTCCTCGGCCAGTTCGCGGATGAGTGCGTCTATCTCGCCGCGGTGGGCGTACCCCTGCTCTTCGGGTCCGGGGCGCACCCCGACGTAATCGAGATCGATATCGCCCGCGTCCGCGAAGTCCGCGAGTCGCTGCAGTTCCGACAGACCGTCCCAACCGCTCTCCTCTCCTTTGTTCGCCTGCGATTCGAGTTCGCTAACGACGGCTTCGGGGATGAGAACCGTCGCCCCGGCAAAGTCACCGTCACCGACTTTCTGGGAAATCCGGCCATCGACGACGGCGCTCGTATCCGGCACTACGTTCATGTCTCTCGGTTCGTGCGGTAGCCTGATAAGGGTTTCAGCGTGTGAGTCATGCTTTTGGTAGTCGGTAACGTATGTGGGTCGATGCGTCACGCCCACCTCGTTCTCACCGTCGACGCCGAGACGCGCGACCGAATCGAAGCCGACCTCGCGGACGAAACCGTCGAAGAGTGGCTTCTCGACGCCGTCGAGCGGAAACTCGACCGCTACGCGGAGTACGAATACGCCGATGACTGTGGCATCTGACGGTTCCGTCGTTCGTTTCCGAGTTTCGTCACTTGCTGCCGGAGCCACTTGCTATCGCAAGCGCCAAAATTAGAAGGCTGACAGAACAAAATGCGCGAGATGGTAGCACTCACGTCCGCGAGCCTCGATGAAACGTTCAAGACGCTTTCGGACGAACAACGGCGACAACTGTTGTACTACCTCTCCGAATCATCGGATGGCACCGCGACGGTCGAAGAGCTAATCGAACTACTCGGGGGGAATTCACAGCAAACCGAAATACGTCTTCGACACGTTCACATTCCGTATCTCCGGGACACCGCGATGGTCGATTACGACGATCGGACTGAGACGGTTCGATATCGGGAAACTCCGTTTTTGGAACGAATAATCGACTGCTGTCCCGACGAGTTCACCTCGTGAAACTACCGCTCCGGACGTGAGCTTCCGATCCGTTCTTGCCGAGGTGCTGGATACTAAGCCCCCAGCCGAACTGATGGGTGTATGGACGAACTGGTCGAGTTGACCCGCGACCTCGTCTCGATTCCGAGTCACGAGGACGAAACGGCAGCGGGGGACCGTATCGAGGAATGGCTCCGATCGGAGACGGACGCCGACGTCACCCGCGACGGGAAAGGAAACGTGATCGCTCGAAGAGCGACTGGCTCCCAGACGCGGTCCGACGGAACGACGGACGACGGAACGACCGATACGTCCCTCGCGTTCGTCGGCCACCACGACGTCGTTCCGCCGGACGACTCCCAGACCGACGGCGGTGACTACGTGGTCGAAGAGCGCGACGGACGCCTGTACGGGCGCGGCGCGGCGGACATGAAAGGCTCCGTCGCCGCCTCGATGCTCGCGTTCCGCGACGCCGACCCGACCTGCGACCTCGTCTTCGCAAGCTTTGTCGGCGAGGAAATCGGCGGGACCGGGGCACGCTACGCCATCGACCACGACTTCGCTCCGGACTGTGCTATCATCGCCGAAGGCTCCACGAACTACTCGAAAGCGGACGTCACGGACGTCGTCGTCGCCCACCGGGGCCGTCGGGCGAGCACCATCACGGCACACGGAACGGCCGCCCACGCCAGCGAACCCGATGCGGGCGAGAACGCGATCTACCGCGCTACCGACGCCGTGGACATCGTGCGCGACTGTTCGGTCCCCACCGTCTCCGTCCTCGGGAACGAACTCTCGGGGAGCGTCGTCGCCACCGAAATCGAGGGCGGTAGCGCGTGGAACGTCATTCCCGCGACCTGTGACGTCACCATCGACGAGCGCACCGTCCCCGGCGAACGCGCCGCCCTCGAAGCGGTCGAGGAAATCGACGGCGTCGAGTGGTCCGTCGAACAGGATTTGCCACCGATGGAGTGCGACGACCCTGATTTCGCCGACGCGGTGCTCGTGGCGGCGGAAGATGCACAGGACAACGACCCCGAACAGGTGACGAAACCCCACGCCACGGACGCAGGCTGGCTGGCACAAGCGGGCGTGACGTGCGTGGTCTGCGGTGCCTCCGAACCCGGCGAAGCACACACCAAGAACGAGAGCGTCGGCATCGACGTGCTGGAGCGCTGTTACCGGATCTACCTGAACACCGCGGAACGGCTGTAGAATCAGAAACGACGTGATACGGTTTCGAGTGATTTGCTACGGATTTGCTACGAAACGAGTTTGATACCGTTGTGATTTCAGTACCCGAGCCGCATGAATACCGCCCCGCAACTTCGTCTGCCACACTCCTCCCCAACCGATTCCTCGCTACCGCTCGTCATCCCTCGCGCGCGTTTCTCGCGCACGCCGTGCGGCTGGATACGTCTACTGGACACCCGCAACAACTCCCGACCGCTAGGACTCAGACGACGCGGTTCGTGAGCTGTTCGTCGGCGTCGATGTGCTGGACGTTCTCCCGAACCAATTCCGCGATGTGATCGTAGTAATCCACCTCCATGGCGGAGGCGTGTGGCGTGATGATGACGTCGTCCATGTCCCAGAGCGGGGACTCGTCGGGCAACGGCTCCTCTTCGAACACGTCGAGTGCGCCACCGGCGATACTCCCGTCTTGCAGGGCGGCAACCAAGGCATCCTGGTCGGCGCAGGGTCCACGGGCGACGTTGATGAAGTAGGCGTCGTCCCGCATGGCGTCGAACTCCGCTTCGGCCATCAACCCTTCCGTCTCGGCGGTGAGCGGGGTGGCCAGCGCGACGAAGCGGGCGTTAGAGATGGCCTCGTGGAGGTGGTCGTCCGCGTAGACGGTCCGGACATGGGGAACCGACTCGGCCGAGCGGCGGACGCCGGTGACGTGCATACCGATGGCGTCGGCCCGTTTGGCGATTCCCTGTCCGAGCGTGCCGAGACCGACGACGCAGAGCGATTCGCCCTGCAGCGTGAACGGTTCGTCCCAGTTCGGGCGATTCCACTCGTGGTCGACCTGCTGGCGGGTGTAGACGTGCAAACGGCGGGCGAGTTGGAGCATCGTCCCCAACACGGTCTCGCCGACGCTGGTGCCGTGAATCCCCGTGCTGTTCGTCAGAATGATTCCCGCGTCCTCGAACTCGTCCAGCGGGAAGCGGTCGTATCCGGCCTGAACCGAGTGGATCCATTCGAGGTCGGCATCAAGGAACGAATCACGGTACGCGAAGGTGACGAGCGCGTCGCAGTCCGCCAACTCGTCCGGGTCGTCGCCCACGACGACGACCGTCGGGTCGACGGACGAAAGCGCGTCACGCAACTGCGCGGGAGGGAAGATAGCGCGTACGGACTCGTGGACACCGAGGTGAGAAATCTCCATGGAGGGGGATACCCACGGCGACAGGATGAATCTTCGGACGGCGGCAGTGAGTGCGGAACGGAGCGGGGGCGGAACGCCATCGGTAGTTTCCTGTCACCCCGGTACCAAATCGGGCACGATGACTGGACGCGGTGCCATCGGCGGTTGGTCGTTCGAACCGAAGGAGTGCACGGTCAAGCGACACTTTCTCCGCGAGGAGCTCTGGGTGACCGACGCGGACGGCGAAACGGTGCTCTCCACCGAACGAGGCGTCGCAGGCGGAAAAGCGACGTTCCCGTTCGAGGATTCGGACGGGAATCCCGTCTTCCACGTCGATTCGGGACAGACCTACGATATCGCCGGGGAGTTCACCGTCGTCGAAGCCGGG
>NZ_JBAWAC010000502.1:0-16105 GCF_049589095.1 Haladaptatus sp.
GGACGAGGGCGTCGCACCGAATTCGGCCTCGCTTTCGACCGGCGAGGACGGCGTCCTCCACGGGGCGCGGACGAAACTGCTCCAGAGCGAGGACGGACAGATACTCGAATCCCACAGCGTGAGCGCGGGACTCGACTACTCCGGCGTCGGACCGGAACTCGCTCACCTCGTCGAAACCGGCCGAGTGACGCCGGTCAACGTCGACGACGACGCGGCCCTCGAAGCGTTCCACCGACTCTCGAAACTGGAGGGGATCATCCCCGCACTGGAGTCGAGTCACTCGGTTGCTTTCCTCGAAGAGGTAACGGACTTGGACGAGTTGGGCGACCTCGTTATCGTCAACGTCTCCGGACGCGGCGACAAGGACCTCGACACGGTCATCGAGGAGAGCGAGAAACGTGTCATCGACGCGGCACCCGGATTGGAGGTTTTTGAATGAGCCACTCGAAATCGGACCTCGAATCAGCCTTTGCGGACGAACCGGCCCTGATTCCGTACGTCGTCGCTGGCGACCCGGGTATCGAGGAGACGAAGGAGTACGTCCGGGCGCTCGTCCGCGGCGGCGCGGATGTGATCGAACTCGGCCTGCCGTTCTCGGAACCCATCGCGGACGGCCCGACGATTCAGAACGCCATCCAGCGCGCGTTGGACGGCGGGATGAACCCGCGAAAATATCTCGACCTCGTTTCGGAGTTGGACGTGGACGTTCCCATCGTCTGCATGACCTACTACAATTTGATTTACCAATATGGAGACGAGGAGGGCGTCGAAGCGTTCGTCTCCGCCGCCGCCGATGCCGGTATCGCGGGACTCATCGTTCCGGACCTCCCCGTGGAGGAGAGCGGTCCGCTCCGACTGGCGTGTGACGAATACGGACTCGATCTGGTGTTCATCGTCGCGCCGACGACGACCGATAGGCGCAAGCGACGCATCTCCACGCAAGCGTCCGGGTTCGTCTACGTGCAGGCCCGGATGGGAACGACGGGCGCACAGGAAGACGTGAGCGGCGATACGCACGAAAGCCTCCAACGACTGGCCGGAAGCGACTTGCCGAAGGCGGTCGGGTTCGGCGTGAGCGAGGGCGAACACGCCCGGGAGATCGTCTCGGCGGGCGCGGACGGCGTCGTCGTCGGGAGCGCGCTCGTCGACATCGTCGCCTCCGGCGAGGACGTCGCGGAACGCCTCGAAGCCAAAGCCGCTGAACTCAAATCCGGGGCACGCAAAGGGAGACAGGATATACCGGAACCGGAACGAACTTCAAACTAGATTGGGACTCTTTAACATACTATGGACACAGGAATCACAGCACGACTCGACCGAATCGGGTCCGACGGGCGCTACGTCATCGTCCCGATGGACCACGGCATCACACTGGGCGCGGTAAAGGGACTGAAAGACATCGAATCGACCATCGGCGCGGTGACGCGGGGCGGTGCCGACGCCGTCCTCACCCAGAAGGGAATCGCATCGCGCGTCCACGACCACAAGAACGACGCGGGGTACATCGTCCATCTGAACGCTTCTACCGTTATCGGCCCGGACTCGAACGACAAACGGATGACGGGGACTGTACAGGAGGCCATCGCGGCCGGGGCCGACGCCGTGTCCCTCCACCTCAACGTCGGCAGCAACTACGAACCCAAACAGATCACCGACCTTGCGGAGGTCTGCGATACGGCGAGCAAGTTCGGGATACCCGTCCTCGCCATGTCCTACGCTCGCGGACCGGGGATCGACGAACACGACGCCGAAAGCCTCGGCCACGCGGTACGATTGGCGGAGGAACTCGGCGCTGACGTGGTGAAGACGGCCTACAGCGGCGACCCCGAGAGCTTCGAGCACGTCGTGGAATCGACGCGCCTCCCCGTCGTCATCGCCGGTGGTGCGCCCGAGGGCGACAAGGCAACCCTCGAAGCGGTTCGCGGCGCGATGGACGCCGGGGGCGCGGGCGTCTCCATCGGCCGGTCGGTCTTCCAGCACGACGATCCGGAAGCCATCGCACGGGCGGTTTCGGGCGTCGTCCACGACGACCTCTCCGCCGAGGACGCGCTGGACGAAGCGGGGCTGTCGGTCGAAGTCTGATTTCTACAGGATAGTCGGAAATTCCGCGAGCGACGGGAGCGTGTACATCGGTTCGGGGGTTGGATTCGTGACCCGTTCTTCGTAGGGGACCCACACGGAGTCGATACCGAAAGCGTTCGCCCCAGCCACGTCCGCGCGGAGCGAATCGCCGACGTGGATCGTGTTTTCGGCTTTCACGTCGAGTTCGCTCAGGGCACGCTCGAACGGCGTCGGGTCCGGTTTCGGCGGAACCCCGCCGCGAGGGTCGACGAAGACGTGCGTGTCGAAGGCGTCGGTAATCCCGAGCGTTTCCAGTTTGACGGTCTGGGTCTCCTCGTCCCCGTTCGTCACGAGGGCGACGTTCGTCTCGCTGGCCGCTTCCAGCGCCGCTTTCGCGCCGGGGCGAAACGAAACCGCTGAATGGTCGAGGCACGCCTCGTACGCGGAGGCGAGTTCCGAAGCGTGTGCGTCCTCGACACCCGCGTTCCGAGCGGTGGCGTCGAAACAGAATTTGTAGAACTCGTGTGGCGTTTCGGCGGTCGGGATGCCGTCCACTGCCGCGACGATATCGTCGAGCGTACAGTACTGTTCGACGGAAACGCGGTCGAACGCCTCCGCGACGAGTGCCTCCTCGTCTTGGTCCGAGACGCACAGCGTCGAATCGAGGTCGAAGAGGATCGCATCGAGATCAGTCATTTGGTAGTGATATTCGAGACGGAAGAAAAACCTACTGAGTGCGAACTTGCGACGACAACGATGGCAAGAAGTTGCGGATTCCGCCACGTTCAAGCCATACGACTGCGAGCGATTCAGCATGACACGCTCCGTATGGTTGAAAGCCGACGACAGCGTCGGCGATTGGGAGACTCGACGCAAACGAATCACGGCCGGTTTGGAAGCCGGTGTGGACTGGATTTTGGTCGATGATGACGATGTCGAGCACGTTCGAGAACTCGGTGACGTGAACGTGGCGGCGTTCCATAGCGATGGGGACATCCACGTCTTCGACGCGGAGGAGGACGGAGGCGAGCGCGAGCGCGCCGACGCCCGAATCGTCGGAAAGAACGGCGAAGGAGATGGGACGGTAGACCTCCCCTCGGATTTCTCCGGCTCCGCCGACCTCTCGACGCTCAGGCGTGAGGACGAGGCGGAAGGTGCCTACGTCCGAATTCTGGGCGAGGAGTACGAATCGTTCGCCCAAGCCGCGGCGGAGGACGCCGACTATACCGTCATCGTCGGCGAGGACTGGACCATCATCCCGCTCGAAAACCTCATCGCGCGCATCGGCGAGGAGACGGAACTCGTCGCGGGTGTCACGAACGCCGAGGAGGCACGGACCGCCTTCGAGACGCTGGAACTCGGCGCTGACGCCGTGCTGTTGGACAGCGACAACCCGGACGAGATTCGCTCGACGGTGGAGGTGCGCGACGCCGCCGAACGCGAGACGCTGGAGTTGGAGTGGGGTGAAGTCCTCGCCATCGAACAAACCGGCAGCGCGGACCGCGTCTGTGTTGATACCGGCTCGTTGATGGAACACGACGAGGGGATGCTCGTCGGGTCGATGTCCCGCGGTCTCTTCTTCGTCCACGCCGAGACGGCCGAATCGCCTTACGTCGCCTCACGCCCGTTCCGGGTGAACGCGGGCGCGGTTCACGCCTACGTCCGCGTCCCCGACGGCGGAACGAAATACCTCGCTGAACTCCAAAGCGGTGACGAGGTCCAGTTGGTCGATACCGACGGCAACACCCGCGAAGCGGTGGTCGGTCGGGTGAAGATCGAGAAGCGGCCCATGTTCCGAGTTCAGGTGGAAACGAAGGACGGCGACCGGGTGGAGACGCTACTGCAGAACGCCGAAACCATCAAAGTCGCCACGCCGGACGGGAGAAAGGCCGTGACGGACCTCGACGTCGGCGATGAGGTCAAACTTTTCTTGGAGGGCGGCGCACGGCACTTCGGCGAGAGCGTCGAAGAGAGTATTATCGAGCAGTAGATTCGGCGTCTATCGACGACGAACACCACTGACAAAAGTCGAACTCCGGATCCACTTTTCGGCCGCAGTTGGGACAGCGTATCGTCCCGTCCGCCGCCTCTTGGACGACGCGGTTGTTCCGAACTGCGGACCAGTACGCATCGATGATGTTACACACCGAGACGAACAGGAGCGGGAGGGAGACATCGAAGCCGAGGTTCCGGGTCGCCTGTGAGTAGGCGGCCATGTCGTTGTTCTGAATCGCGACGGATAGCTCGTTAGCCACCGCTGGAGGGATGAAGAAGTAGGCAGTGAGCAACATGAATCCGAACCAGAGGAACCCGCGAAGCCACTGACGGAGGTAGAAATGCCCCAATCCCGGATAGACGAAGGAACCGAGGGCAGCGAGCCATGGGCGTTTTTTCTTCCGTGTCACTAGTCGTTGATAGCTGACGGAGTGTGTTAAACTCTTCCGATGTGGTGAGTTGCCCGGGTATCCCCTCGAAAAACGAGAGTCAGCGAACGTAGTGGAGGGGTGGTCGGTTCACTGAAAGTGCCATCCGGCGGCCTCGCCGAGCTCGCGGAACGTCCTCCTGACGGCGCTCAGGCCGAGGAGGTTCGCGAGTCCGAAGACCACGAAAAGGAGGCCGCCGAACGCATAGCTCGGGTCCGCAGGTTGGGCGAGGGTCGTCCAGAGGAGAACCATCACACCGGTCGCCGCGAGGGGGAGCGAAATCGCGCCACGATAGCGAGACGTGTGGTGAACTTCGAGGAACGCGACGCCGATAGCTGCGAGGAGGGATACGAGTCCGACGCTCGATGCGTGGAGTCCGGCGGCCGCACCGAGGAAAACGCCGAACCCGCCGACGAGGGTGGCGACTCCGCTCAGGTGGGAGCGACGCCGTTTGATGGTATGAGTAGTGACCATATGTTCGAGTACGGTTCATTACGTTATCATTTTTTCCCTCGACGGCTGGCGTGTGACAATCGGATCGTCGTGCGCGACGGTCGTGGGATAGAAAGGAGGCTTCTCCCGAGCTATTCCCCTCGCAACTCGTCCACAAGCCGCGACAGGGTGGCCAAATCGTACTGCCCCGGCGCGGTCGCGTCGGACGGGTCGAGGGGCGCGTAGCCGATTCTCGACCCGTAGATGGGGGCGACTGCCCGCGAGTGGCGGCCGACTTCGCCCATGGCGAGGGTGGCGACGGTTCGGCCGTATTCCGTGAGGAGGTTCGTCATGCGGAGTACGTCGAGTACGTCCGAACGGGAGTGGGCGGTGACGGCGAGTTTTCCCACGTCGGCGTGGTCGGTACAGTTTTCGAGCAGTTCGCGCATCCGTTTCTGGGAGGGCGTCGCCTCGAAATCGTGGACCGAAGCGACGACGAGCGCGTCGTTGTCGCGTGCGTGGGCGGCGGCTTCCTTGCCCTGCTCCGTGAGCAGAGTTTCGAGTTCGATGTCCACCGCGACGGCTGACGGATGTTCGGCGGCTTCAGCCAGGTCGTCCAGTCGCTCGTCACCGGTGGCCTCGCCGCCCTCCCACGCGACGCGGTTGGTGACGAGGATGGGGAGTTCGCCGTCGTAGGCGGACAACGACGGGAGGGGGTCGTCCGCGAGGTCCATCCGAAACTCCACGAGGTCCGCGTGGTCGCGGGCAGGAGGTTCGTCGCCGAGGTCGGCCGTGCTCACGGCGAGCGAAAAGGAATCGAAGTTCATGGCTTCGAATTCGCGTCGATGAATAAAAGATTACTCGGAGTACGGTTCGTGTGTGGCGAAAAATCGCGTCCCGTCGCGTTCCACGTCGCTCACCTCGTACAGCAAAATATCCCGTTCCTGGGCGGTCTTGACGGGGAAGTCGTAGTTACGGGCGTCATATTTGAGCAGTCCGTCGTGGTCGGAAACGAACTCGCGGTGGTCGTCGAGTCGTTCGCCGACGATTTCGCGTGAGAGTTCCTCGACGGCGGCGACCCGCTCCGCGAACAGTTCCGTGAAGTCGGCTTCGAGTTCGTAACCGACGGAATTTCGCCCGGCGACCATCGCGGCGAGCGAGGTGGTTCCGGTTCCCCAAAACGGGTCAAAAACCGTGTCGCCGTAGACGGAAAACATGGAGATGAGGCGGTACGGGAGTTCGAACGGGAACGCCGCCGAACGCTCGCGGAGGTCGCCGTGGTCCAGCAACTGCTCCTCGCCGCGGACGTTCGTCCAGAGGTCGGAAAACCACTCGTTTCGCTCCTCCCAGAAGTACACCGACTCGTAGCGGTGGTCGATACCGGGTTCGAATTCGCGGGTGTCGCCATTACGGAAGACGAGGAGGTATTCGTGTTCGAGTGCGGTGTACGCGTTCGGCGGGAGCATCCCCGACCCCATGAACTTCGTCAAGCGGTTCGACGGCTTGCGCCAGAGAATGTCGGGGAGGGGTTTGAGTCCCCGCTCGCGGAGATGGCGGAGCACTCGGGCGTGGTTGGGAAACGACTGGAAGGTTCCGTCCACCTTCCGCGTCGCATCGCCGACGTTTACCACCGCGATCCCGCCGGGCTTCAACACGCGGGTGACTTCGGCCCAGACGGCGTCGAGTTCGTCGTGCATCAACTCGAATGCGGTATCGCCGTCGCCTCGCTCCAGCGCGGTTTCGATGGCGGAGTTCACCTCGCCGAACAGGTCGTCCCACATCTCTATCATCGGATAGGGGGGCGACGTGACGACGAGATCCATCGAATCGTCGGGAAGCGAGTTGTCGCGTGCATCACCGACGTGAATCTCGTGCTCGGTTTCCATTGCAGTAGCTGCCTGAATGTATCGGCGCGGCGTAAAAACCTCTTTTCAAACTCGTCTACAGCGCAACGGTTCCTTCTTCGGCTTCGAGCAGCTCGTGATAGCGGTTTCGGATGGTGACTTCGCTGATGTCGGCCACGTCGCTGACCTCGGCCTGCGTGGTCTTCTCGTTGGTCAACAGCGCGGCGGCGTAGACGGCGGCCGCGGCGAGTCCGACGGGCGATTTCCCGCTGTGAACGCCCTGTTCCTTCGCGTTGCGGAGGAGTTCGCGGGCGCGATGTTCTGCCTCGTCCGAGAGTTCGAGTCCGGACGCGAATCGCGGGACGTAGCTCTCGGGGTCGGCGGGTTTGACTTCGAGGCTGAGTTCGCGCACGACATAGCGGTAGGTTCGTGCGACTTCGCTCTTCTCGACGCGGCTGACCTCGGTGATCTCGTCCAAACTGCGCGGCACACCGGCCTGTCGGGCGGCGGCGTACACACACGAGGTCGAAACGCCCTCGATGGAACGGCCCGGCAGGAGGTCCTCGTTCAGTGCACGGCGGTAAATGACGCTGGCCATCTCGCGGACGTTGTCCGGGAGGCCGAGCGCGCTCGCCATGCGGTCGATTTCGCCGAGCGCCTGCTTGAGGTTGCGTTCCTTGCTGTCGCGGGTGCGGAAGCGCTCGTTCCACTTGCGGAGGCGCTGCATCTTCTCGCGCTGGCGGGAGCCGAGCGAGTTACCGTAGGCGTCCTTGTTTCGCCAGTCGATGTTGGTCGAGAGCCCCTTGTCGTGCATCGTGTTCGTCGTCGGCGCGCCGACGCGGGACTTCTCGTTTTTCTCCTTGGCGTCGAATGCGCGCCACTCCGGCCCGCGGTCGACGTTATCCACTTCGACGACCAGACCACAGTCTTCACAAATCGTTTCGCCCTGGCCCGAATCGGCGATGAGCTTGCCGCTACATTCGGGGCAGGTTTGGCCTTTCTGCCCGCTTTTCTCTACTTCGGATTCGTTGCTTCTCGTTCGAATACTCGTGTTTTGCATGTGCAGTACCTCCTCAGAGGGAGCGTCGGCTACCGGGCAGGTTAATCCCGAAAAACCCGGATACCGCAGTCTTAACTCGTGGTTATGACGAAAGGTACTTAAAGAATTCGTTTTTGACGCCCCGTGAGTTCGTGAAACAGTCACACGGGGCGTGAAGTCGCCGTTTGGCGTCAACCGAGCGAAATGTTTAAGAAGGGATTACCGTCCGGTAACGAACTGTTTACTCACACCAGAACGAATCGACTCCCATGGAGTCAGCCCGCGTCGTGTCGCTCGCACCGAGTGTCACCGAAATCGTATGGGAACTCGACGCGACAGACATGCTCGTCGGCGTCACGCACCACTGCGGAGTCGATTCGGACGACGTTCCCGCAGTCGGCGGGTGGCTGAACCCGGATTACGAGGCGATTCGAGCGTGTGACCCGGACCTCGTCGTGACGACGGACTCGTTACAAGCGGACGTGCGCGACGAACTCCGCGACCGTGACTACCGCGTCGTTCACGTCGATCCGCGAACGCTCGGCGACGTCATCGACTCGTTCGCGACGGTCGGCCGGGCACTCGGGAAACCGCAAGCGGGACACGACCTCGCGTGGCGTGCCCGGAGTCGTATCGAACGCGTTCGCCGACTGGTGCGCGGGCGGCCGAGACCGACCGTCTACTGCGAGGAGTGGTCCGAGCCACCGACCGCCGCCGGAAACTGGGTTCCCGATGCGGTGCGGGCCGCTGGCGGGGAGTATCCGTTTCTGCCAGCGGGGGAGCGCTCCCGCGAAGTGGGTTCGGCGGACGTCGAGGCGGCGAACCCGGAACACGTGTTCCTCCACGTCTGCGGACGAGGGGAGCGAAGCGACCCCGAGGCCGTTCTCGACCGTGAGTGGGAAATTCCGGCGGTCGAGAACGATGCCGTCCACGTCCTCGATGACTCGCTGTTGAACCAGTCGAGTCCGCGACTGCTCGATGGCATCGAGACGATGGCCCGGATACTGCACCCGGACGCCATCGAGCCAAACGACTGAGTAGCAATCACCAAGTCGGCGGACGAGAGACGACGACCATGCGAATCGGAGTCGGCAGTGGAAACCCAGTGAAAGTGGCCGCAGTGGAAGCCGCCCTCGGCGGGCGATTCGACGCTCTCGTCGAATCCGACCCCGTCGAGTCGGGGGTCGCGGAACAACCGTTCGGAGAAGGGGAGACCGTCGAGGGAGCGGAGAATCGCGCCCGGCGAGTCGTCCGTTCCGGCGAGTACGACCTCGGCGTCGGTTTGGAAGGCGGCGTCGCCGAGGTTTCGGGAACGGACGGATTGTATCTCATCATGTGGGCCGCCGTGACGGACGGCGAGACGATGGGCCACGGTGCCGGACCGCGACTAAAGCTTCCGGAATCGGTCGCCGAACGGATACGGGACGGCGAGGAACTCGGACCGGTGATGGACGACACCCTCGGCGAGGACGACGTGGCGAAAAAGCAGGGTGCAGCGGGGGCGCTCACGGACGGAATCATCGACCGACAGGAAGCGTTGGAACACGCGGTGGCGGGGGCGCTCGCCCCGTTCGTCACCGAATTCTATTAATCGTCGAGCGAGGCCGGTTCCTCGACCGACACGTCGCGTCCCTCCTCGACCGCTTGGGTCAGCGAGACGTTGAGCGAGAACATCGACCCGACGCCGCCGACGAGCGTGACGACGTTCTTCACCGCGTGGTCGACGATAGCCGCGCCGAGTGCGACCTCCCACGGAATCGGGGTCAGACCCGCGACGAAGACCGTGAACGCGGCCTCGTACAGGCCAACGCCGCCGGGTGACAGCGGAAGGACCTTGGCGAGGTTGCCGACGCTGACGGCGAAGAAGCCGATGGCGACCAGCGTGACGAGGGTCAGCGACACGTCGCGGAACGCGGTCAGCACGAGGATGGCCGTCAGCACGTCGAGCGACCAGATCGCGAGACTGCTCAGACCGACGCTCGCGAAGGCTTCACGGTCGTTTGCGACCATCTGCACGTCGCCGGTGAAGCGCTCCACGATGCCCGCGATGTGGTTCGCGTACGAGTCGGAACTGACCCGCGTGACGAACGAACGGACGAGGTTGCTGTCCGAACGTGCGCTGGCGATGATGACGGCGACTGCCGCGATTGCGAGGACGCCGACACCGGCGGCGACGTACACCGCGGTTCGTGCCGCATCCGCGTGTTTCGCACCGGTGACGGCCTGTACGATGGTGGCCGCCTGTCCCGTCACGGTCAGTCCGATGAGGACGACACCGGCGAGGACGGTTATCGTCAGCAGGTCGAACACCCGTTCGACCGCAAGCGACGCAAAGCCGGACGGGTACGGGATGTTGCGCCGGGCCTTCATCACGTAGGCACGGACGCCGTCACCGAGTCGGGCGGGGAACACGAGGTTCCCGGTCTGGCTGATGAATATCGCGCCGGTGAGGAAACCGGTGCTTTCGGTGTAACCGAGTTTTTCGAGGATGTTCTTGTACCGAACGCCGCGGAGCGGCCACGAGAACACGTACACCACGGCCGCGAGAGCGACCAGTGCGAGGTTCGCGTGCTCCATCTGGTCGAGCACCTTCCCGAGCGGGAGGTATCGACCCATCAGCGCGACGGCGATGATGGTCAACAGGACCCCGACGGCGATGGAGACGCCGCGGGTGATTCGCGGTACGACGGTGAACTCCCACCAACAGCGACCGATCTGGCTCCCCATGCCGAACACGTCGCGGACGAGGTCCACCTTTGTGTCGCCCTTCGGCGTCCAGTCCACGGAGAACTCCTTTATTTCGTAGCCCTTGCGCTGTGCCCGAACGAGGACTTCCGTGTCCCAGAACCAGTGGTTGTCCCCGACGTCCGCGAGCACGTCGAACAGGGCGGTCCGGTCGAACGCCTTGAACCCACACTGGTGGTCACGAAGGTCCGAACGGAGGAACAGACGCGTCAACCCGTTGAAACCACGGCTCGCAACGTCACGTTTCGCCGGGCGGTCGGCGACGTTTTCGGGCATCCACCGCGACCCCGTCGCGAAGTCGTACTCGCCTGAACGGACACTCTCGACCAATTCTTCGAGATGTCGCATGTCCGTCGCGAGGTCGGTGTCGAAGTAGACGAGTGTCTCTCCGTTTGACTCTTCGAATGCGCGATTCAATGCTCCTCCGCGTCCCAACCGTTCGTCACTGTGGAAGTGGCGAACCCGTTTGTCCTGGGCCGCCATTCGGTCTGCGATTTCCGGCGTTCGGTCGTCACAGCCGTCTTCGGCAACGATCACTTCGAAACTATCTGGAGGGAGAAACGATTCCAATGTGTCGAGGGTTGTCTCGACGGTGTTCTCTATGGTCGCCTCCTCGTTGTACGACGGAAGGACGACGCTCACCTCTACAGAACCACCGCTCATTATGGAACTGTCTCACCCTCGCACCGTAAGTAGCTTCTGGGCCACGATTGTCATGAGTCAGAGCGACACATGCCGCGAAACGTGGCGTTAACCAACCGTACCAACCACCCCCGCGGGAGGAATTATATTCACATATATTTTCACAGAAATCACAAGAGGGCGTGGCGTTAACCGCTCGTACCAAACCCACTAAGGTCGTATCCATCTTCTACAGTAGTATGAGCACCACGACTGCTGGTACGACGACGCTTACTGACAAACAACAGCGAATTCTCCGTTACCTTCGTGAAAACGGCACGACAAAAACCTACTTCAAGTCCCGACTCATCGGCGACGAACTCGGGCTGACCGCGAAGGAAGTCGGCACGAACATGACCGCAATCGCGGACGGAAACTTCGACGTGGAAGTCGAGAAGTGGGGCTACTCCTCCTCCACGACGTGGAAAGTCAGCGCATAATCGCGACGCGTCGTCCCAGTCGGTTTTCCGCCCGGCACCGGCCGGGCCCGTCATCCATTCATCTTCCCGAAAGTCGTTACTCCCAAACGAAACGGAAACGACGATAAGATGTCGAGAAACGGCCGATTTTCAGGGATCGAACGAAATCAGATTCGATGCTTCACCGGCGAACTGCTCCGCGTTCGCATCGAACGAATCAGCGTAGCGGACCAGCAGTGTGATGAGCGTTTCCGGGTGTCGAACGGCGTAGCCGTTCTCACGCGAGAGCAGGCCTTTTTCGTCCAAATCGGCGGCGTATTTGCTCACCGTCGGTCGGGAAACGTCGAGCGCGGCCGCGAGGTCACTGCCGGTCGCGTCGGGATTGCGGAGCAGTTCGATCATCATTCCGCGCGGCGTGTCCCGTCGGAGATAGCCCAACGCGACCTGTTCGAACGCCGAAAACTGTTTGGCCGGGAAGAAGCGCCGGTAATCGCCATCCCGGTGACTTTCGACCACGCCGAGTTCCACCAGTTGCCGGAGGTGGTGTTGTGTCTCGCCGGTGCCGAGTTGCAGGTCATCGCGTACCTTCGAGAAATGAGCGCCCGGTGTCGTCGTGACGTAGCCCGCGATCGCGTCGCGGGCTTCGCTCTGCCCGCCGGAATGGTTCCCCTCGGCGAGTTTTGCGAGCGGCGCGGCAGCCCCTAAAACCGCAAAGCGGCGAAGGGTGGCGCGCTTATTTTCATCGACGTTCCCGTGCTTAACCATCTATACATCGGTACAACCGGGGAACGTAAAACAGCTTCGTTTGGGAGACAATTACAATCGAGTGGTTCCGAGCAGGGCGAGAAGTACGATAGGTGTCAAAATATCAGTAATCAAAATCACGATCACGTTACCCGAACTCCGGTCGTCGTTCACTCGACCGTCACGGCGTGAGCCATATTGGCGTGTCGGCGTGTGAAAACGGCGTCGTAGTCGATACGCGGGAAAATGGAGGGGGGCTGTTTACTCGACTTCGGTTTCGAGTTCGGTCTCTTCCTTCGACTCGGGTTCCTCGACTTCGTCGGATTCCATCTCGCCGCCCATTTCGGCGTCCATCTCCTCGATGACCTCGTCGGCGCTCTTGATTTGGGCCTTGTCCTCGCCTTCTTTGATGGCCTGTGCCTGTTTCTCCATCTCCTCGACGTCCATCTCGGCTTCCTCGTCGATCTGGCCGAGGATTTCGTCGATATCGTCGAGACCGAGCAGTTCGCGGGTCTCGCCGTCGAAGTCGAGGCTGTCCAACTGCGACTCTCCTTCTTTCACGTCGCTTCCGGTCAGGTGCTTGCCGTAGCGGCCGACCAGCGAGGAGAGTTCCTGCGGGAGGACGAACGTCGTGGACTCGCCCTCACCGATGGCTTGGAGCGTCTCCATTCCCTTCTCGATGACGGCGCGTTCACCCATCGACTCGGCGGACTTCGCGCGAAGCACGGTCGAAACCGCATCACCCTGTGCTTCGAGGATCTGGCTCTGCTTTTCACCTTGCGCGCGGATGATGTTGGACTGCTTGTCACCCTCCGCCGTCTCGATGGCGCTGCGGCGTTCACCCTGCGCTTCGAGGATCATGGCACGGCGTTTCCGTTCGGCGCTAGTCTGTTGCTCCATCGCCTGCTGGACGTCCTTGGACGGGTTGACCTCACGGACCTCGACGCTCTCGACGCGAATCCCCCACTCGTCCGTGGGTTCGTCGAGTTCGCGGCGGATCTTCGCGTTGATCTCCTGTCGCTTGTTGAGCGTGTCGTCGAGTTCCATGTCACCGAGGACGGCACGAAGCGTCGTCTGGGCGAGGTTCGAGACGGCGCGCTTGTAGTCCTCGACTTCGAGGAACGCCTTCTTCGCGTCCATCACCTTGATGTAGACGACGGCGTCGGCGGTCACGGGCGAGTTGTCGCGCGTGATGGCCTCCTGTCGCGGCACGTCGAGCGTCTGTGTCCGCATATCGAAGCGGTAGGTCTTGCTGACGAACGGCGGCACGAAGTTGATACCCGGTTCGAGGAGTTTTCGGTACTCCCCGAAGACGGTTAGAGCGCGCTTCTCGGTCGCCTGCACGATTTCGACGGCCTGCCAGACCGTAACGATAACGAGCAGTAACAACAACAGTGCGACGATCATTAGCCCCCCAGTCAGTGGGGCGCTCTGCAGGGGTATTGTGGGCAGCATTACGTTCGGATGTTGGGATACATACTTGTTAAGTATTCTGCTACTTTATCCTATATGATCCGACAATAAAAGGGAGGATAATTACAGTTCCTCGGTTTCCCGCTCCGCACGGTCCGTTTCCGCTCGGTTCGCGTCGGCCCGTCCGCGTGCGAGTTCACGGTCGATGGGGTCCTCGATGAAATCGACGGGTTCGACCGTGACGACGTTCCCGCCGCCGGGGTCCATGACCATCACTTCCGTTCCTTCCGGAATCTCGCCGTCCATGGTTCGGGCGGCGTAGTAGGGGTTGAAGCCGCCGCTATCCAGTTTCACCTGTCCTTCCGAACGCGTCACGCGCTCAGTCACTTGGCCGGTGGTCCCTTTCAAGGAGTCTGAATCCTTCGTCCTCCCGGACCCCTTGCCGCCGTAGAGGTCGAGGTGACGATAGCCGTAGAACGAGATCGCGCCGAACGCGAGGACGAGGAACGAGAGCACGAACGGTTGGGCAAGCGGCGGAAAGAGGAACGCGACCAATCCGGCGAGCAGGAGCGCGATGCCGACGACGATGAAGTGTGCGCCGGGAATGAGCGCTTCCGCCAACGTGAGCCCCGCGCCCGCGATGACGAGCAAGAGCGCGAGCGAATCGAAGGGCGATGCCATGGTTGGGGGTTGGTGTCGAACGATTAAGGGTTTGTGGGTTACGCGACCCCGATGGCGTGGAGAAAGACGAACAGAACGGTAAGGGCACCGAGGAGAACGAACAGCACGTTCTCGGCCGATGGGGACCCCGGTTCGAGGGGTTCCTCCTCGGAGAATATGTCGGATGGCGTGTCGTCGGCATCCTCACCGACGTCCTCCACGTCGTACTTCCAGTCGGACATACGTCAAGATACGCGACGGGCAACCAAAAGGCTGGCTACGAAAAGACGGACGACGAAAAATCGGATTACGACCGGTCGGAGGAGCGGACGTCGCCCTCGTACACGACGCCGCGTTCGGCGTCGAGGGTGACTTCGTCGCCGTCGTCGACGGTTGGGCCGAGCGGTGCGCCGCTTATCATCGGGATGTCGAGTTCGCGCGCGACCAGTGCCGGGTAGCCGGTCATTCCCGGGCGAGAGTCCACGATGCCAGCGATACGTCCGGTATCGCCGGTGAACTCGCCGTCGAAGTTCGGTTCGAGGACGAGAATCCCGCCGTCGGTGATCTCCGAGAGGTCGCCGGTCGAGGAGCGCGAGACCGGACCGGCGGCCTGGCCGCGAACGACACTGCGTCCGGTGGCGATGGTTTCGGCGGCGACGTGGACCTTCAGCATGTTCGCCGTATCCGAGCCGTCGAGTTCGCTCATCATGCCCGTGAGGACGACGACGGTATCGCCGCTTTCGGCGACCCCGGCATCGAGCGCGGCTTGGACGCCGTCCTCGACGATGTTCTCCACGCTGTGACCGAGGTCGGTGTACTGGGCGTTGACACCCCATGATAGGGCGAGCGTGCGTCGAACCCGGTCGTTCGGCGTCGTCGCCACGATGGGCACGCCGGGGCGGAACTTCGCCACCTTCAGTGCGGTGTACCCGGATTCGCTGGCGGCGACCACGGCACTCGCGCCGATGTCGCGGGCCAGATAACGGGCGGAGCGAGCGATGGCGTCCGTTCGTGTCTCGTCACCGGCCGGAACGCGCTGTTCGAGCGTCTCCGCGTACTCGTCGCTCCCTTCGGCTTCGCGAACGATCCTGTCCATCGTCTCCACGACGCGGACGGGGTGCTCGCCGATCGCCGTCTCGCCCGAGAGCATGACGGCGTCCGTGCCGTCGAGGACGGCGTTGGCCACGTCGGAGGCCTCCGCGCGCGTGGGGCGACGGGAGTGAACCATCGAATCAAGCATCTCGGTCGCGGTGATGACGGGGACGCCCGCCTGCTGGCACGTCCGGATGATGCGCTTTTGGATCATCGGCACGTCCTCCATCGGGCACTCGACGCCGAGGTCACCGCGCGCGACCATCACGCCGTAGGCCGCGTCGACGATTTCCTCCAGATTGTCGACCGCGCCGCTCCGCTCGATTTTGGCGATGATAGGAATGTCGGCACCGAACTCCTCCAGCACCTTGCTGATCTCGTAGACGTCGTCCGCGTCACGGACGAAGCTCGCGGCGACGAAGTCCACGCCCTTCTCGGCCGCGAGTTGCAGGTCGTTTCTGTCCTTCTCGGTGACGACGCTCAGCCCCAGTTCGACGCCGGGGACGTTGACGCCCTTTCGGCTGCTGAGGTCGCCGCCGCTCACGACGTGTG
>NZ_JBAWAC010000503.1:0-3287 GCF_049589095.1 Haladaptatus sp.
GTACCTTCCCCGCGAATCCACGGGTCCGTCCCGTCCTTGTAGGCGGTTCGGGCCTCGCCCCAATAGGATTCGAGGTCGTTGTACGCACCCGTCTCTTCCCACGCCGTGATATCCTGGTTCTTGTCGATTTTCTCCAGATATCCGTAGAAGTCGCTCCACGTGGCCAGATCTTTCATCGGGTTGCTGACGCCCGCTTTCTTGAACGCTTGGACGTTGATTCCTAGGTTGCTGTTCGTGTGGCGCTGGGCACCGCCGGACCAGTAGTCGCCGCGGAATTTCGCGGAGTCCTTGTTTGCGGTGGTCAGCTTGTCCGGGAATCCTTTCGTCTTATCGTAGAAAGGCTTGTGGTTCGGCACCTTCCCTTGGTTGAAGAACTTGAGGCCGAGCGCTCCACCTTCAGCGAGTGCAGGTGCGTTACCCGCGCCGACGGTCGAGGATAGTTTCGTCTTGATATCCCCATAGGAGACTGCCTGCAGGTTGACCTTCACCGACCCATTTTTCTTCTGGAAGTCCTTCATCGAGTCCTGGTAGTGGTTGCGGATATCGGAGTTCTCCGCCGCCATGCCGGAGATAAACTGAATGGTGGTCGAAGCGGAACCACCACCACCGTCATTGCCTCCGTCGCCGCCGTTGTTTCCGCCACCTGAACATCCAGCTAGCGCACCGAGTGCCCCCGTCGCAGCGGTGGCACCCGTTCCTTTAACAAAAGTACGTCGGGAGAGTGACCTGTCATCCTCCTTCCCTGTGGTATCTAATGACATCCCATTCTTACTTGAACGAGAGGGTATAATAAACTTTGTCGATTAATCATGGATTCTTCATTTCAATCGAAACTATCAATGGTTCGGTTCGAAACCGACGAACCACGATAAACCTAAGGTAGGGGGCACTCACGAAATACGCATGACTAACGATGACGGATTCGACCCCAGCGGGGACGTACGTACGATGTGTGACATCGTCGATTCGACGCTCGGGCCGTTCGGTGCGAACAAACTCATCGTCGAGGCGGATGGGACGGTCACGACGACGGCAACCGGCTCCGCCGTCATCGGAAAACTAGACGTCTCGAACCCCTCGATACGGCTCCTTCGCAGTGGAGTCGAGGGGTTCGGCGAGGTGCACGGCGACGGTGCGAGTTCTGTCGTGACAGTTCTCGGCGGTCTTCTCCGCGAAGCGGACAGACTCGTCGAACTGGGATGTCACCCGACAGTTATCGAGCGAGGGTACCGTGAGGCGATGACCGTAGCGGACGAGTACGTAGAAACGCACGCACGACCCCTTTCGGCAGTTGGGGCAGAAGCCGTTGCGGAGACGGCGTTGACCGGGACGCGTGACCCCGCAATCCGCGAATCGACCGCCTCCCTCGTTACCAAGGCGATCGATTCCGTTCTCTCCGACCCCAGTACGGGGTCGGATGTCGGTCAAAGCGTGACGGTCGTCTCACACGTCGGAGCGACCGCCGCCCAATCGGAACTCGTTCCCGGCGTCGTCGTCGATACGTCACCGGACGTCAGGTCGATGCCACGTGACGTCGGAAACGCAGGCGTTGCAGTACTCTCCGGCAAGGTCGACGTCCCTCACGTTTCAGAACTAGACGGGGGCGAGCACGCCTTCTCGGTAGACGGGTTCGAAACCCGTGCGGCCGTGGGTGACCGAGAACGGGCATCGTTCATCGAGACGTTGAATCAGGTCGTCGACGCAGGATGTCGGGCTATCTTCACAACCGGAGGGGTCAACGACCGTGTCGTTACCATGCTCGCTAACCGTGGTATCGTCGCGTTCTCGGCGCTCGATGAAGCGGATGTCGCCCTCGTTGCACGTGCGACGGGCGCGATGGTCGTCCCCTCGTTGGATGACGTCTCACGGGAGACGCTCGGCGACGGTTCCGTCTCGGTGAACCGCCACGCGGGCCACGACATGGTTCACGTCCGAGCGGATGCCGTTCCGGTCTTTACTCTTTTCTGCAGGGCACCCGATCCCCGTTCGACCGATGCCTTCGAGCGGTCGGTCGAGGCTGCCGTCCACGCGACCACCGCTGCGCTGGCTGATGGACGGGTCGTACCCGGAGGGGGAGCAGTCGAAGTCGGCGCTTCCCGAGCCGTTCACCAACACGCCCCGTCCGTAACCGGGAAGGAGCAACTCGCCGTCGAAGCGTTCGCCGACAGCCTTCTCGCAGTACCACGAGCCCTCGCTCGAAACGGGGGGATGGACGGATGGACGGCTATCGCCCGTCTCGTCGCCGCACACTCGACTGGCCGTGACGCTATCGGAGTGGACTCCATCCGAGGCGAGACACGGGACGTTCTCACCGACCGTCCGCTCGCCGAACCCGTGAAAGTTCGGCGTTCGATCTGGAATACTGCCACCGACCTCGCGATCCGATTTCTGCGAGTCGACGAGCAAATTTTCGCCCGGGACCTCGGAGAAGGGGACGAAACCGTCACCCCGCGTCGCTGATTACTCGTGTTCCGTTCGAGGGGTGAACTGTCCGCCGTCGACGTTCGGAAAGAGCACGCTGTCGACTGTCAACAACTGCTCGGCGGCAGCACGGGCGGTTTCGATGGACTGCGAGAAGATACGTCGAGGTTCGACGATACCCGAGTCGTAGGCGTTCATGGGGTCGCCCGACTCCAAGTCGAGGCCCAGCGGAAGGGGGTCGTGCCCTGCATGTGCGTTACGAAGTTTGATGACGGCGTCCGTGGAATCGAGTCCAGCGTTCCGTGCGATTTCCTCCGGGACGGCTTCCAACGCGGCGGCGAACGCTTCGACGGCAAGCTGTTCCTTTCCGGAAACCGAGCGGGCGAACCGTCGGAGGTCGACGGCGACGGCCATCGCGGGGGCACCAGCGCCCGGAAGTAACTGCCGGTCGATAGCCGCCACGGACGCGACCTCGAGGGCGTCCTCGATGGTCCGTTCCAGTTCGATTCTGCCCGTTTCCGTCTCGGCGCCTCCGACGAGTGTGTAGACAGGGCCATCACAGTCGGCGAAAATCGCCCACTTTTCCTCCTCGTGAACGCGTTCCGTGAAACGCTCCGCCGTCCCGAGGACGTCACGTCCGATGTCTTCAATATTGGAAACGACCCGTGCGTCCGTCGCACGTGCGAGGCGGTGAACGTCGGACTTCGGATACTGCGCGCGGTCCACGACGACGATTCCGCGTGCGTCGAGCGCCCCCGTGATGTCGTCGTCGACCTCGTCTCGACAGACGAAGACGTCGACGCCTAGGCTATCGAGACGTTTCACGAAGGCCTCTCGGCGGTCGGCGAGGGCTCGCAGGTCGGCAG
>NZ_JBAWAC010000504.1:0-4159 GCF_049589095.1 Haladaptatus sp.
TGGACGAGTTCGACCGCCGTGTCCATGGCGTCGGCCGCGAGTTCCAGCGAGCCGTCGAGCGACATCGTCTCGCGGTCGGCGAGGTTGTACGCTTCACCGGGCGTTCCGCGCTCGGCGACGATTCGCAGGGCGCGAGCACCGTCGATGGCGTAGGCCCGGTGAAGCAGGCTCCCGCCGTCGCCCGGTACGAGAACGCGGTCGAATGTCGCGACGCGATGGAGCCAGTAGTCGAATCGCTCCGTGTAGTCGTACGGACCGTAGATGAGCATGGGTCGGACGACCATCGCGTTCACGTCCGCCTCGGCGGCGGCGAAACAGACGCGGTCACACTCGGCTTTTCGCGGGCCGTAGCTCTCCATCGACTCGTCGTCGGCCTGTTCGTCGGTGCAGTCGTGCAGCGTAGCGTCCTCCCGGATGGGTATCGGATACTCCGCGTACGCACTTCCGCTGGAGACGTAGACGTACGCGTCCACGTCGGCGAACAGGTCGGTTGCCGTCTCGATTTGCCGGGGATGCATCACGCAAAAATCGATGACGATGTCGGGGTCGACGTCGTCCCGTGCGGCTTCGAGCGCCTCGCGGTCGTTTCGATCCCCACGGATGTGTGAGACGTCCACTCGGTCAGCGAACGGGTTGCCGGATTCACCGCGTGTGAACGTCGTCACCTCGTACTCGTGATCGAGCAGTTCCTCGACCGTGTGTCGTCCCATAAACCGTGTGCCACCGATGAGCAGTGCGCGAGCCATACGGCTGGTGCGAGTGACTGGCCGATAAACCTACAGGAACCAGCGAACTCGACAGTCTCGGGGACGACGCGTCGGACGACGTATCGCCACGCGAGCACCGCACGTGACGAGCGCTTTGGGTAGAATGATGTATTTACAATACTCTCCACTTGCTACCACAATCAGGACACAATCGAGCCGAGTAGACCTCGGATGGATCGTTTCTTGTTTTCAAGGATTCTCGGCAGTCAGAACACGAGAGTCGCCCGTACGTGTCTTTCTCGACCTCGCCCTTCCGTAGACCGCTTCGAACTGATTGCATTGGACCTTCATACATCAGCTGTTGACATATAGGCATCGACGGAGCTGATTTTCAGTTTACACGCTCGGCTCGGTGACGAACGACGACGTCCAGGTGTGTCGAGTGCGAACGAATACCTCTGACAGACTGATTCTCTTGCCCGTTTCGGAAGGTTTGACTACCCCCTCTCGAAATCCACGCCCGTGTCTCGGGGTCGTCTGTTCGCGTCGCTTAGCTCGATGGTCTTCCTGGTCAATTTCGCCCGCGTCGTGTTCGCGCCGTTGCTCGAACCGCTCAAAGCGCACTTCGGGGTCAGCGCCACGGTGATTGGACTCATCGCAACGCTCGTCTGGCTCGGGAGTGCACTGCCGCGAATTCCAACGGGCTATCTTCTCACCCGCGTCGCACGTCATCGCGTCGTACTCGGTGCAGGCATCGTCCTGACCGTCTCCGCCGGGCTTACAGCGTTCGCGCCAAACATCACCGTGTTAGCCATCGGCGCGTTCGCCATGGGGACGGCGAGCGCTATCTACTTCATCGCCGCAAACCCGCTCGTGAGCGAACTGTACCCCGACCGGGTGGGGCGAGCCATCGGCATCCACGGGATGGCCAGCCAACTCGCCGCCGCCATCGCACCGGTCTTCGTCGGCCTGCTGTTGACGGTGGTCGGGTGGCGAGACGTGCTGAAACTGCTCATGGTCGTCACCGCCGCCGTCACCGTCGTCTACTTCGTGGTCGTCGGACGAACCGAACTCCCCGACGCGGGGGCCACCGACAGAGACCTGTTGACGGCGTTCCGCCGTCAGTGGCCCATCATCCTCAGCGGCGTCGCCATCATCGGCGCGACGGGGTTCGTCTGGAACGGACTGTTCAACTGGTATCCGAGCTACCTCCACCAGACGAAACATCTCTCGCTGGAGACCGGACGGACGCTCCTGACGGTCGTCTTTGCGGCGGGCGTTCCGGCGTTCTTCCTCACCGGGCGACTGGCCGACCGGATCCCACACGTCCCGCTCATGCTGTCCATCCTCGGCGGGTTCATCGTCTGTCTGCTCGCGTTGACGGCGGCACAGGGACTCGCCGCTATCGTCGGGGTCTCGCTCGTCCTCGGCTACGTCATCCACAGCCTGTTTCCGGCGCTCGACACCTACCTGCTCGACTCCCTGCCGGACGAGAACAGGGCCAGCGCGTACGCGGTGTACAGCGGCCTCGCCATGATCGGACAGGCGGCAGGCAGTTCGATAGTCGGCGCGCTGTTGGACGCCGGATTCCTGTTCGATACCGTGTTCCGGACGTTTTCCATCGGCTTGATCGCCATTCTATTCGTCCTCGTCGCGCTCCACCGCGCCGACCGACTGCCGACGGCGGCCGCGACGAGCTAATTCGAACTTCGAAGACCCCGGTAACCGAGACGGTTCTGCCGACTCCACGCCCTTTTTCATCTCCCTGTCCTAAGCCATCTCCAATGGAGTACGTGCAGGAGCGGGTGACGACGCTCCACGACCTGAGCGGGCGGGTTCCCGACGCGCCGACCGACCGGACGTCGGTCGTCGTCCCACTGACCGACCGGGAGTACGGATCCCGGACTGCCGAACGCGTCTTCGCGGCGCTCGAAACGGTCGCCCCGAACCGCGTCGTCGTTCCGCTTCGCGCCCCCGCCGAGTCCGTCGGCCGGATTCACGACTGGCTCTCGTCGTTCGACCTGTCGCTCACACTGCTCTGGTGTTCCAATCCGCGGGTCGAGACGCTGCTGGACGAGCACGGGTTGGCAGGCTCCGCCGGAAAGGGCCGGGACGTCTGGCTGGCGCTCGGCGTCGCGGCGGCCGATTCCGCGTTCGTCGTCTGTCACGACGCGGACACCGAAACGTACGACCCGTCCATCGTCCCCCGCCTACTCGCCCCGCTCGATACCGGATTCTCGTTCACGAAGGGCTACTACGCTCGCGTCGAGGAAAACCGCCTCTACGGTCGGTTGTTTCGACTGTTCTACGCTCCGCTCGTTCGCACGCTACTGGGAGCGAACGACGGGGAAGTCCTCGACTACCTCGGCGCGTTCCGCTACGCGCTGGCCGGGGAGTTCGGCATGACCGCCGACCTCGCCACCGGCATGCGCGTCGAGCGCGACTGGGGACTGGAAGTCGGCACCCTCGGGAGCGCCTTCGAGCACGCCGGATTAGAGGGAAGCGCGCAGGTGGATCTGGGCCGCTACGAACACGCCCATCGCGGCGTGGCCGGACCGGGTGGCCTCTCCACCATGAGCGAGGGCGTCGGAAACGCCCTCTTCCGGGTCTGTGAGAACCACGGCGTCGCCCCCGAGTACGACACGCTCCCCGCCCGCTACCGCGACACCGGCCGCGAGTTCGTCCGGCAGTACGCCGCCGACGCCGCGTTCAACGGACTGGAGTACGACCCGGTGGCCGAGCGCGAACAGGTCGATACCTACGCCGACGCCATCCGTCCGCCGGAACGTTCCGGTGGAAGTGAGGTTCTCCCGGCCTGGGACGATGTTGCGATTTCCCCTGCGGATGTTCTGGACGCCGCGCGAGCGGAACTTTCGGGCCAGCGCCACTGAGGAACAGCGTTTGATTCTGGTTTTGCGAATACAGCGACTACGAGAAAGACCTCGAAAGCCCCCGCCCCGCACCACACGCCTCCCCAGCCAACTCCTCGCTGACGCTCGTCGTCCACCGTCAGGGTACAGCTCTGACGAGCCGTTCGCTCGCTCCCGCATCGCTCACGAAGACCTCGCGCGGGCGCACCGGGGGTGCGCCTTCGCGCGCCGTAGAGTTGGGCCGTAGCGCACAGGCCGTTCAACCGGGTGGCGCGGTGCGGAGGCGGTGCGGTCTTCATGCGGCTCGGTACTTGCAACCACAACCGAACCAAACGCTCCCTATCGGAAGCGAGCGAAGGCGTTCGCGGTTTGCTTCCCCGTGACTGCAATCACACGAGAACCAGAGTAATTCACGTCGTAGCGAGCGAACCGTATTTCTCCAAACGAAAAATCACAGCCGAATCGTCACTCGAATCCGAGCGAGCGGTTCGAGGAGAGGTCGTGCGTGATCGAGGAGCCCTGTTCGACGAACTCGTAATCGTCGTCGGTCAGGTAGATATCCCCGTCCTCAACGGTGATCTC
>NZ_JBAWAC010000505.1:0-2368 GCF_049589095.1 Haladaptatus sp.
GTTCGGAGCCGAAAATTACGATCGATGGCGAACCGTTACCCGACCGTGGGTACACGCACGGGCGGACGGACGGAGAGTAAGGGCGTCCTCGATTCAGGGAATGATTTTGATGGGTGTCGGCGTGAAACAGAGGATGCCGAGCACGAACGTGAGCAACCCGAGTATCTTCCGGCGAGTGTCGAGGTCGCCGTCGTCGATTGGCGTCGCGGGACCCACGTACGCGAAGAACATCGAGAGGAATCCCCAGATGACCCAGAGAACGGTGGCGTTGCTCACGTCGAGGACGTAGAAGACGTACGCGGCGAGACCGAACAGGACCGCCGGAACGAGCGCGGCGATGCTCTCCTGGCGTTCGCCGATCATCGCGCGGACGATGTGCCCGCCGTCGAGTTGCCCGACTGGAATGAGGTTGAGGAACGTGACGAACATGCCGACCCAGCCGCCGATGACGACGGGATTGACGGATTTCGCGGGGTTATCGAACGTGAGCGGTTGACCCATCACCCAGGCGATTCCCTTGAGCAGCGGCGGATAGCCGAACTGAATCTCCACGAGGTTCGCGCTGTTCATCACCGACTGCGGGACGGTAACTGGATCGAGCGTCAGACCGACGGCGGTGACGATGACCGTCGCGACGAGTCCGGCGAGCGGCCCCGAGACACCGATGTCGAACAGGGCTTCCCGGTCCGGCATCTGCCCTTTCATCCGGATGACCGCCCCCATGGTCCCGATGAGGGTCGGCATCGGAATGAAGTACGGAAGCGTCGCGTCCACGCCGTGGTAGCGGCTCATCACGTAGTGGCCGAGTTCGTGCGTTCCCAGTACACCCATCACGGCAAACGCGAACGGCCATGCGGTCAGGACGGCCTTCACGGGTTGTGAAAAGGGGTGAACGTGATACCACGAGGCACCCGCAATGAGCGTCGAGAGGACGGTGGCGACGAAGAGAACGACGTTCTTCCACGGGATTCCGTCCGGACCGAGATGAATCGGTTCGGCGACCAGCACGTACTCCCCCATTCGCGTCGAAAGCGAGACTTCGTACCCCTGCTCGCGGAAAAGCGGCCATAACGTCTGCATCAGACGCTCTTGAGCGACGAGTGGCTCTCCATAGTAAACTAACTGCTCGCCATCAGTTCGGACATCGTACACCCGAAATACCGAGTGCAACCGTTCCAACGATGGTCCTGCGTTTGGCGGCTCCCTTGAAGCCATTCGTCCACACTACGGAACGAATCGCTATAAACCCCTAGACGACCGCACCCGACTGCAGGATAGCGATCAGAACGGTCAGAACGGGGACACTGAGTAACGTGCTGACAAAAATTGCGGTGCTCACGTACTCCGGGCCGGAGATTCCGCTCGCCCCTCGATTGTACTCGATAGTGAGGATGAGCGGCGTCACGGCGGCGGGCATCGCGCATTCGAGGACGAACACGCGTGCGACGGTGACGTCCTGAAACCCGAGCAGGAAGACGATACCGACGGCGAGCGCCGGAGCGACAACCAGTTTCAGGGCGTTCGAAACCCCGACACGCGCGATAGCCGCTCCCGAATCCGTGTTCGCCAACTGGATGCCGAGCATGAGCAACATGATGGGGATGGCGGCATTACCGGTCAGGTTCAGCGTGCTCATCACCGCGGAGTCGGTCGGCGGAACGAGACCCAGAAACCGGACCAACCCGGCCGCGAGCACCGCGTACACGAGCGGCAATTTGAACACCTCGCGGAGCGCAGCGAGGCTCGACGTTTCGTCACCGCGCGAGGCAACGTAGACGCCGAGCGTGTAGGTGAGCACCGATTGCATCGCGATGTAGAGGATGGCGGTGCTCCGTCCGACATCGTGAAACGCGAACTGCGAGAGGGGGATTCCGTAGTTTCCGGCGTTGGGAAACGCGCTCGTCAGAACCAGTGCACCGAGGACGGGTTCGGTCTCGCCGAGTGCGCGGCCGACGAGTTCCGCCACGACGACCATTCCGACCGTGAAGACGAGGACGCCGACGCCGAGCGTTGCGACCGTCCCCCCGTCGAGCGACGATGTCGTGAGACTGTAGAAGACCAACGCGGGGTTCAACACGTAAATCGTGACGGTACCCAAGGCGCTAACTTCGATATCGCGGACGGTTCCGAGGAGAAAGCCGACGGCCGCAACCGCGAGAACAGGCAAAATCGCATTCGTCAACGCTGAGAGGAGTGACACTGGTCGAACGAAAACAGTCCGAGACTACAAAAGCGTCGAAGGAGGAAAAGGGGGGAGGGGAAGCGTGTGGCAGATCCGCAGGACAGCTGCGGCATCCCAGGGGGACCGGGGCTTCGGTGGCTGCTGGGGATTGGAGGTTCGGTTCGGGGATTCAGGGATGGGGTGTGA
>NZ_JBAWAC010000506.1:0-10249 GCF_049589095.1 Haladaptatus sp.
GCGGCGAGGTCGGCGAGGATTTCGCCGACGACGCTCGAAAACTTGAATCCGTGGCCGGAGAACCCGGCCGCGACCGCGACCTGCGGATGGTTCGGAAGCGTGTCGAGTATGAAGTGTTCGTCCGGGGAGTTGGTGAACATGCACGTCGCCAGTCGCATGGTCTGGCCTGCGGCTTTCGGGAAGTACTTCTCGGTGAAATCACGGAGGAGTCGTTCGTCCGCCGGTCCCGGTTCCGTGTTCCAGTCGTCCGGGTCAACCTGTTCGTCGAAGTGGTGGTATTTACCGAGCTTGAACCCTGGAACGCTGTATATCGGGAGGCCGTAGAACCGCCCTTCCGGGGCGCTGATATTCCACACCGGGAACGAGTCGGGTTCGAACAGCGACGGGGTTTCGGGTTGGAACCACGCGAGGACCTGCCGTTCCGGGACGGCGAGTCCGTCCAGTGCGTCGGCGAGTTTGTAGTTCCACGCACCGGCGGCGAGCACGAGGCTGTCGGCCTCGTACGATCCGGCCGACGTCTCGACCCGTACGCCGCCGTCCGGGGTTTCGGTCCAGTCGAGAACGCGTTGACGGGCGCGAATGTCCGCCCCTTCCTCCTGTGCCGCCTCGACGTGTCCGATGATCGATTCCTCCGGAACGACGAACCCGCCGTCCGGTTGGTACAACGCCTTGTAGTCGTCCGGGAGCCGATAACCGGGGAAGCGGTCGGCCAGTTCCGTGCCGGTGATGATTTCGTGCGGAATGTCGTGTTCCTCGCAGGAGCGTAGCGACCCCTCGAAGACGACGTTCCCTTCGGGAGCGGCGTCGATGGAACCGGTTCGGTGGATGACCGGCCGTCCCGTCCGGTCGGCCAACTCGTCCCACAGTTCGTAGGCGCGCTCGATGAGCGGGATGTACGACGGATGTTCGTAGTACGCACGCCGGATGATTCGCGTGATGCCGTGCGAGGAACCCTGTGTGTGCGGGATGTCGAACCGTTCCAGTCCGAGGACGTCGAGGCCGCGCCGCGCCAGGTGGTACGTCGCGGCGCTCCCCATTCCACCGACGCCGATGACGATGACGTCCCGTCGGTTGTTACTGTCACTCATACTCGTCCCCGTAGTTTCGAATCGACCGTCTTCACGTTTTCCCCGCGAAAAGCGGATGAACCCGCGTTCGTCCCCTCTCGAATGGCCCGCCTCGAAACCCGGGGCACTTGAATGGGGGAGCTATCTGTGGTTCATATTTATACCCCCGGATAGTGACAAGTTGTCACATGACACGATGGAACGACGGGACCGACCGAGTCGAAGCGGTCAGTCCCGACATCACCGACGAAACGAACGCCCTCCCCGCGGAGTACTTCACCAGCCCGGACGTGTTCGAAATGGAGAAGAAAAAGGTGTTCTCGCGCTACTGGGTGTACGCGGGCCACGCCAACTGCATCCCCGAGTCCGGGGAGTTCTTCACCCGGAACGTCGGCGACAAGGAGATCATCGTCCTGCGGGACGACGAGGGCGACGTTCGGGCGTTCTACAACGTCTGTGCGCATCGAGGGTCGAAAATCGTCGACGATACGCCGATGAGCGACCCCGGACACGTGAATCGGATCCAGTGTCCGTACCACCTCTGGACGTACGACCTGGATGGGGACCTCGCGACGACGCCGAAGAGTTTCGAGGAAGCCGGTCTCAACCCGGACCTGGAGGACGACGACGTGTCGGAACTCGACGCCGGGAAGAACGGTCTGATGGAGGTTTCGACCGACTGGATCGGACCGCTGGTGTTCGTCAACTTCGACACCGACCCGATACCGCTCTCGGAACAGGCCGGGAAGATGCAAACGGAACTCGAAGCGCTCCCGCTGGACGAGTACGAACACGCCGCGCGGTTCGTCTCGGAGGTCGAATGCAACTGGAAGACGTTCGGCGGGAACTACTCCGAGTGCGACCACTGCCAGGCCAACCATCAGGATTGGATCAAGGGGATTCAACTCGACGAGTCGGAGTTGGAGGTGAACGACTACCACTGGGTGCTCCACTACACGCACGAGGAGGACGTCGAAGACGAACTCCGGATTCACGACGAGCACGAGGCGAAGTTCTACTACATGTGGCCGAACTTCACGGTGAACATGTACGGCACCGCGGACGGCTACGGGACGTACATCATCGACCCCATCGACGAGGAACGGTTCCAACTCGTCGCCGACTACTTCTTCAGGGACGCGGAGATGAGCGACGAGGAACTGGAGTTCGTTCGAACGAGCCGCCAACTGCAGGAGGAGGACTTCGAGTTGGTCGAGCGTCAGTACGAGGGGCTGAAGTCGGGAGCGCTCGCACAGGCCCAACTCGGACCGAACGAGCACACGCTCCACAAGTTCCACCGACTGGCCCAAGAGGCCTACAACGCCTGAGTCGACGATGAACGAACAGGAACCAGCGCCGTTCGTCGCCAACTGTACCGACTGCGGGGAGCGAAAGGAGACGGCAACCCCCAACGAGATCGTCGAGTTCTACAGACGCCATCGGTCGCTCACGGGTCACGACGTCGAGTGGGAGTACGCCGACTACGGATCAGCCGGAAAACCGCCCGACTACGCGGACCTCAAATCCGTCGTCTTCGAACTCGGCGAGACCTTCGAGGATGGCGTCCCGCTCGGTCTCGTGACGGCGGCGATGGGCGAGCGGGGTCGAACCGTCAGCGAGACGCTCGACGAACTCCACGAACTGCGGATGACGGGTCACGTGTGGGAACCGAAGGACGATCACGTCAGCGCGTTCTAAACGGGCGGAACGCGGTCAGTAAACCACGTTTTCTGCCGGGAGACGAGGGCAGGCGACCGTCTCTTCGAAGCTCGGATGGTGGCTATCGCGTGCGATTCCGACTGTGGTACTGAATGTTTCATTCCTGCCATGGTACCGAATGTTTAACACGCATGCCCACGAGAGTCGGATGTCGAGGTAATCACCGGTAATAGCTATGTCGTTCATCTCGCACGTTACGGTTCACCATCCGGACCTCGCGCTGGCACCTACGATAGCGGCGGTACCGAACGTCGCGATCAAGGTCGTTCCGACGACGGGGACGGACCCGGATACGGGACTGTTCTTCTTCCTCGTCGAAACCAAGGACGGTGATTTCGGCCCGTTCGAGGACGCGCTACGGGACGATCCGACGGTAAAGAAGTCCGAGATGGTGGCGAACCACGGCGACACCCGAATCTACCGCCTCTGCTACACGCCGGGCACGAAACTGCTCACGCCGAAGACGACCAAGGTCGGCGGCCTGATGCTCGAAGCGAGGTCGGTGCGACAGGGATGGCTCCTCCGTCTCCAACTCCCTGACCGAAAGTCGCTGTCACAGCTGTGGGACTACTGTCGGGAGGAAGACATCTCGTTCGAGTTGGACCGAATGTATCAACAGGAGAGTCTGACCGCGGACGGCGAAGTCCTGACCGAGGCACAGCGGACGGCCCTGTTGACGGCGTTCGAGGCGGGCTATTTCGAGGAACCGCGCCAGACCTCACACGAAGCCCTCGCCGAGCAGTTGGGAATCTCGTCGACGGCGGTCGGCGGGCGAATCAGACGCGGAACGTCGCGTCTCATCGAAACGACACTCGTGCCGGACGACAACGAAGACGGCGGGAAAAGCGGGTGATGTGTCGGTTCTAGCAGTACGGACGGGTGCCTTCGACGGCCCGATGAAGACGCGTTCGGTGTACGGCAACGACTACGAAAAATCGACCGAGAGCGTAACGGCCACATCATTCACAAGCGCGCTGGAACATGGACCGATATGGACGAACTACCCCCGATCGGATTGGGAACGTACAAGAACACCGACCCTGAGGAGTGTGCGGAGGTCGTCGCGGCCGCGCTGGAACTCGGTTATCATCACGTCGATACCGCACGGGCCTACGACAACGAGGAGTACGTCGGCGACGGTATCGAGCAAGCCGACACCGACCGCGAGGACGTGTTTCTGGCGACAAAAGTGTGGGACGACATGCTCGCACACGACGACGTGCACACCAGCGCGGCGGCGAGCCTCGACGACCTCGGCGTGGACACGATCGACCTGTTGTACGTCCACTGGCCGCGGGACACCTACGACGCGGAGGGGACGCTCCCCGCGTTCGACGAGTTGCGCGAGGAGGGGAAGATCGAACACGTCGGCCTGAGCAACTTCACGCCGGAGCAACTGGACGAGGCGCGTGCGGTCCTCGACGCGCCGATATTCGCCCATCAGGTCGAGATGCATCCCCTGCTCCAGCAGGAGGAACTGCAGGAGTACGCGCGAGAGGACGACCACTGGCTCGTCGCCTACGCGCCGGTCGCGCGCGGGGAAGTCGCGGAAGTGGACGAGATTCAGGAGGTCGCCGAGCGACACGACGCCACGCCGTATCAGGTGTCACTGGCGTGGCTCGCCGCGAAGGAGAACGTCGCCGCCATCCCGAAGACGTCGAGCGAGGAGCATCTCCGGGACAACCTCGCGGCGCGCGAGTTGGATCTGAGTGAGGAGGACATCGCCACCATCGACGGCATCGAGCGCGTGGAGCGGTTCATCGATCCCGACGACGCGCCGTGGAATCAGTGAGCGTCGTCCGATAGGTCGTCGGGACGTCCCGCTCGTGGGGAACCGAGAAGTAGCCGGATCGGCGATTATCAGTTATTCCGGACCTCGATTACGGAAACAGCCGCGCTCGAAGTCGCGGTTCCGAACCCGTCGAACTGCTCGTTTTCGCGTCCATCACCTCGTGTTGCGGCGATCCATAGACTGACCGCTCGTCGTCGTTTCGCTGCAGATCGTGTTGTGGATATCCGTACAGATGATGCATCATTCTTTGACCATCCGATCTCCTTTCACCGATAATACCCTCCATTCGTACGACTACAATCCTTTCCACAGAGGCAGATACAACGTGGCTGCAACGGCAAGTCCACTAAGTAACGGGTAACGAAGTGGGCGACTTCGAGCGCGGCTGTTTCCATGGATCCAACAGTCACCCACGAACAAGAGCTTTGAAGCACGCGGGTCGATGTCAGCCCGAAATGAATGCAGACGACGCGGAGACGACGGTACGGGAGTACTACGAGGCGCTTCGTGAGGGCGAACCGCTACCGCCGTTTTTCGCGGCGGGCGAATCGCTGGTCAAGTTCGGAATCTCGGAACAACTCGTCGGGTACGAGACCGTCGCTGAAGGATTACGCAAGCAGACCCGCGAATCGGAGGATTGGACGGTGACGAGCAGCAACCTACGGGTGACCGAACGCGACCGCCACGCGTGGTTCAGCGACGACGTTCACATGGCGTGGACCGACACCGACACGGAAACCGGAACCGGAACGCGCCACGAGTTCGACACGCGGTGGAGTGGCACCCTGGAGCGGCGAGATAGCGAAGAAGAAGGAACGGAAGAATGGCGGTTCGTCGGGATGCACGTGAGTGTCGCCCGTCCGTTCTGAAACCGGGAAGCGAACTGCGCCACCCGATCACTCGACCGAGATGACTACCTTCCCGCGATGCTCACCGCGGTCCACGTGGCGGTACGCCTCGCGGACGTCGTCGAAGTCGACGACGCGGTCGATGACGGGATGCATCTCCTCGACTGCCATCGCGTCGGTCATCCGGTCGAACATCGCGCGGCTTCCGACTCCCATCACACCTTCGACGTCGAGCGATTTGTGCATAATCGGGCCGGGATCGACGCGTCCTTGCTGCCCGGCGAGAACGCCGATGAGATGGACGTGACCGCCGACGGCCGCCGCTTCGAGCGACTGTTCGAGCGTCCCGGGACCGCCGACTTCGACGACGTGGTCCGCGCCGCCGATTCGTTCTTGGACGACTTCTCCCCACTCGGGTGTCGATTCGTAGTTTATCGTCTCGTTCGCCCCTAGCTCGCGGGCCGCTTCGAGCTTTTCGTCGCTCGACGACGTGACGACCGTGCGCACGCCGTGCATCGCGGCGAACTGGAGCGCGAAGGTCGAGACGCCGCCCGTTCCGAGTGCGAGCACCGTCTCCCCGGCGTGGAGGTTCCCGTCCTCGACGAACGCACGCCACGCCGTCAGTCCCGCACAGGAGAGCGTTGCGCCCTCCTCGTAGGAGAGGTAGTCGGGGAGAACAGCGAGGCTCTCGGCCGGGAACGTCACGTACTCCGCCAGCGCCCCGTCGGTGGAACCGCCCGTCGTTCGCGCCAGCTTCTCCGGCGTTCCCGCCCCCTCTATCCAATCGGGGGCAAACGGCGTTGCGACGCGGGTTCCCGCCGAAATCCGTTCGACATCGTCCCCGACTTCCACGACTTCACCGGCCCCGTCGGACAGCGGAATCACCGGAGGCTCCGCTCCGGGATAAACGAGGTCTGCGTTCGCGATGGCCAGATCGCGGTAATTCAGCGAGCACGCGTGGATGCGGACCAGCGCCTCGTCGGCGTCGGGATTCGGCTCCGACCGCTCGGACTGTACTACCCCGTCGTACTCGGAATCCGTCCGTTGGACTTCGTAGGCTCGCATTTTCGTCGGGAGTTCGATCCCCGAGCGTTTCGTTCCTGCGTTCGCCCACAGTTTGACCACTTTTCGTGTTCATCCTCGGTCACGGCACGTCGAACCGACGGAGAGCCGATTCAGAGTTCGAGAATCTCAACTGGATTGCCGTCCGGGTCGCGGATGAAGAGGATCTTCGTGCCGCTGCCGGTCGTTTGCGGTTCGCTGATGGCCTCGACGTCGTCGGGGAGTGATTCGTACACGGCATCGAGGTCGTCGGTTTCTATCCCGAGGTGTTTCGCCCCGGTGTCGTACACCGCCGCGCCGCGAACGTCGTTCCCATCGTCGTCATCGTCGGCTTCATATTCGATGAGTTCGACGCGGCCGGTTCCGCCGTCAAGTTGGGCGAAGTGGCCCGTCAGTTCGTCGCCGCCGACGGCCGTCGAAAGTGCGTCGTCGGAGAGGGTGTACCGGTCGATGACGTCGAACCCGAGAACGTCGCTGTAAAATTCGACTGCACGATCGAGGTCGGTTACCGAGACACCGTGGTGGTGGAGGCTCAACTGGCTCATGGTTTCATCTCGTTCTCCCCGAGTAAAACGCTTCGTCTCGCGGCGTCGTCTGTCGGTACTAACGTCGAATACGAGGATGATGACAGGTATCGGCACGATACCGCCGTCGTCTACCGGTGTTGAGAAACCGTCCGGCGACGGGGCCGGACGATCCGGCACGATGGGTCGGGGAGAGATGATGTGGTAAGCCACGTGACGTTCAGATAGCCGGTAGCGAGCGTCGCTTGTGGGTGTATCGTGCCGATGTGTTTGCCTCTGTCCGAATCGACAGTGGGTGGTGGCATCCCGACCCGTTTCGATCTACGGATGGTTCGATAAAAGGAATTCTGACCAGTTCATCAAAACACGGCGTATATCGGGAAGGGAACGGGAAATTCGGCATCTGGAAGCGAGGAAACGGGAGTCACCCCTCGTCGGCGCCCTCCACGCGGGCGTCGTTCCAACGAACGGCCGACGAATGGTAGCGTCGCTGTCGGGGACGTCTCGATTTGGAGCCGCGTTCAGCGAATGGCGGACAATAACGATTCCGGCAGGGGTGAAGTAGACAGATTGATATTCGATACGACCGTGGGATAATAAAGTGCCAACTGGAGTAACCGTCAGGATCGACCCCCACGTCCACTCGGAGGGGTCGTACGATGCACACGATTCGATCGAACTGTTGCTGGAGCAGGCCAGTGACATCGGTCTCGACGCCATCGTCATCACCGACCACGACGTCATCGAGGAGTCACGACGGGCCGCCGAGCTCGCCGCCGAGTACGGTTTGATAGGAATTCCCGGCGTCGAAGTTTCGACGGGGGACGGCCACCTCCTCGCCATCGGCGTCGACGAACGTCCCACACCGCGTCAATCGCTCGGAGCGACCGTCAAGGATGTCCACGAACTCGGCGGCGTCGCCATCGTTCCCCATCCATTCCAGTGGAGTCGCCACGGCGTTCGGAAACGCGACCTCGTCGCGTGTGACGCCATCGAAGTGTACAACTCGTGGCTCTTCACGGGATACAAGAATCGGCGTGCCGGGGCGTTCGCGGACGAGCACGGCTATCCAGGAATCGCGGCGAGCGACGCACACACCGCGTCGATGGTCGGACGGGCGTACACCGAACTCACCATCGACGGCGTGTCGAACAAGTCGGAGATCGACTGTGACACCATCGTGGAGGCGTTCCGTTCCGGGACGACGGAGATCAACGGACGACGGACGCCGATCCCGCACAGCGCCAACCACTACACGAAGGGCGCGAGCAAGCGGATCGACGCGGCGGTTACGGCGTCGAACCTGAACGTGCTCACCCTACTCACGCAGTCGGCGTACGCGTTCCACCGCGGAAAACGGCGACGAGGGGCACTGCTCTTCGGCGCGGCGACGCTCTCCTCGCGGAACCACCGCTGGTGGTATCTGATCGAGGGATCGATCACGGCGAATCGCCTCATCAACCGGCTGTTCTGAGCGTTCCGTTCAGCCGATCCGGAGCTATTCCCCGTCGGAATCGCTCGAGTCCGGCGGAACATCGGCGAGTTGGCTATCCGACCGATTCGTGACTTCGACGAGTCGTCGTTACCCGTCCAAAAACTCCTCGATGCCGGTGCGCATGAAACTCAGGTCGGCCCCGAGGAGGAAGAATTGGAAGCCCCGGTTCGACCGCTCTGTCAGGGTGGTCGGCGTTCGACCGGCGATGCCCGGATACACGCCGTTGGCCTCGGCCGCCTCGAACACCCGCTGAACGGCCGCCGTCACGGTGGAATGGTCCTTCTCGCCCGGATATCCGTACGCGGACGAGAGGTCGTTTTCGCCGATGAACGCGACGTCGATGCCGTCGACGGCGAGGATGTCCTCGACCGATTCGACCGCCGACGGCGACTCGATTTGGACGACGACGAGCGTCTCGTCGTTCGCGTTCGCGACGTAGTCGTCAAATCGTTCCCCGTACTCGTTCGCCCGTGTGGTTCCGGCGACGCCCCGCTCGCCGACCGGTGGAAAGTGGGTCGCACGAACGACCCGTTTCGCGTCCGCGGCGGATTCCACGCCGGGGACGATGACACCCTGCGCCCCGGAATCGAGGGCGTGTTTCGCCCCGCCAGAGACGGTCGTTTCGACCGACGAAAGCCGGACGAGTGGCGTCGCGTTGGGTTCGACGGCCCGAACCAATGTCTCGACGCGTTCGGGCGAATGGGGCGCGTGTTCGGTGTCGATGGCGAGCCAATCGACGTCGGTTCGTGCCACGACCTCGGCCGCACGCGTGCTGCGCGAGAGAAGCCACGCGCCGACGACGTCGTCGCCGCGTTCGAGCGTCCGCAGTGTTCGATTCACGGGAGTCATTTCCGAACTGTTGCGAGGCGGAGAACAAAAAAGGGACGTGTCGAGTCGAGTGGGTGACGATTCGACGGTTTCCCGTTTCGTGTCCACTCGATGTTGATTCGGACGAGCGACCCCACACGAAGATATACCGTCGGGTGCTAACTAGAACCATGGGAACTGCACTCGACGAGATAGAGTTTCTCATACGGTCAGAACACCGCATCGAGTGCCTCGACGCGCTTGCCGAGCGTCCGCGTAGTCGGGACGACCTACAGGCGCTGACCGGTGCGTCGTCCTCGACGATCGGGCGCATGCTCCACGAGTTCGAAGCTCGTGGCTGGATTCGCCGGGATGGCTGTCAGCATCGGACGACGTCGGACGGGTTGTTCGTTGCGGGGGAGGTCACGACCCTGCTCGATCGGATCGAAACGAGACAGCGGTTGCGCGACGTCGCGCGATGGCTTCCGGCGGAGAAACTCGGCATCTCGATGGAATCGTTTTCCGACGCCGTCGTCACGGTCGCCGATGACGACGACCCGTACGAACCCGTGCGTCGTTACGACGAGTTGATAGTGAACGCGGGGACGATGCGTGCGTTCGGAACGGCGACGCTCAAATCCGCCAACGCCGGGACCCTGTATCGGAACGTTCGCGAGGGGATGACCACCGAAATCATCTATCCACCTCCCATCGTCGAAGCCGTATTGGAGTGGTCGCCGACGGCAGCCAAGAAAGGGCTGGAGGGCGGCAATCTCACCATCCTGATGCACGACGCACTCCCGTGTGGACTCACCCTCTTCGACGACCGGGTGGCCCTCACGGGTTACGACCCGGATACCGGCATGTTACGGGCGGTCGTCGATACGAACTCCCCCGAGGCGCGGGAGTGGGCGGAAGCGCTCTATGAATCCTAC
>NZ_JBAWAC010000507.1:0-3384 GCF_049589095.1 Haladaptatus sp.
GACGGGAATCGGTCGTTATTCTCCGCTATTGCGAATCGGTCAGCCGCCCCGAATCCGCGTCAGAATCCGGTCCTTCCGTCGAGTCGGCTTCGAGGACGTCCTCCAGCCATCGGCCACGGAAGAAAAAGAATGCGCCAGCGACGGCCGCCGTCACGTTCGATACTGCGATGGCGTACCACGCGCCGGTGGCGCCGACGCTGAAGACGAGGATGGCGACAACTGCGATGACAGCACGGACTCCCCACAACGACGTCACGGCGATCCCCATCGCCATCCGGGTGGACCCCGACCCGTAGAACGCTCCGTTCATCATGTGATAGGCGGCCATGATGATCCACGTCGGCGCGACGATTCGGAGGAATGTCGCACCCTGATCGATTATCGCGTCGGAGCCTGACCCCGTGATAAACAGGCCGACGATGGGTCGAGCGAACCAAAACGTCAGCACGCCAGCGACGAGGAAGGCCACCCCGAGGATTGCGACGGCGATGTACACCGTGCGTCGAGCGCGGTCCCGCCGCCCGTTTCCGAGGTTTTGCCCGACCACGGTCTCGACGGACATCCCCATCGCCACCGTCGGAAGCCAGACGAGGGAGATGAATCGGGTGCCGATACCGTACGCCGCGACGGCGTCGGTGCTGACGGTGGCGAGGAGCGCCGTCATGACGATGACCGCGATGGATTGGGTGCTCTGGTCGATGGCTCCGGGAACCCCGATTCGGAGGATTTTTTCGACGGTACTGAATTTCAACCGGAGGTCGTCCAGCGCGAGATGCAGACCGACGCGGCCGCCGAATAGCAGCCAGAAGCCGACGAAAGCGGCGATTCCCCGCGAGAGAACCGTCGCTATCGCGGCACCCATGACCCCAAACCCGCCGAAGCCAGTGGTGGTAAACAGCGAACGCTGGAGTCCACCGAGACCGAACCATCCGAACAACGGATTGCCAGTAAATCCGAGGACGAAAAACGGATCGAGGATGATATTGAGGCCGACGCTGAGGACCATCAGATACATCGGCGTCTTCGTGTCTCCCCACCCACGGAGTAGGGCCATGAAAACGTAAAATCCGAAGGTGAACGGCATGCCGAGGACGACGATTCGCGTGTAGGTGACGGCCAATTCGTGAACCTTCGTTCCCGGCGTGGTTCCAATGGCGTGGAGCAATTCCGGGGCGAAGACGACGCCGAGCATCGAAACGGCAACCGAGAGCACCCCGACGAAACCGATCGTTTGTCCGGCGACGTGCCCGAGCCGCTCGTCGTTGCCTGCGCCCGTGTTCTGCGCGATGAGGATGGTTCCCGCGTTCGTCATCCCACCGCCGACGCTTACGAGCAGGAATATCGGCGGCCACGAGAACGACAGCGCCGCCACCGCATCGGCACCGAGTCGGCCAACCCAGAACGTGTCCGTCAGATTGTACGCCACTTGCAGCAACTGCGTGGCGGTGAGCGGGAGAGCCAACGCGAGAAGCGGCCACAGTATCGACCCGTGGGTGAACCGTGTGGACTCCCCGTTCGAAGCGTCGCTCATGCTCGAATTTTGTATGATGTTCCCACCCGAATAATTCCTCGCGATAGCCGTTAACGTATGTCATGAACGATACGATTTGTCGATTCGAATCGTCGTTCCGATCAGCGACTTTTTTACCTCACTCGCGGAGGAACGGGTATGACCGACGAGCAAGAGCGACCGTTGGCCCTTCCCACGTACGAGAAACTGGCCGACGAGTACGCCAAACGGGCACCGACGAAGCCGTTCAATGCCGACCTCGAACGCCCGACGACGCTGGGATTGCTTCCCGACATCGAGAGCTTCGACGTACTGGACGCCGGTTGTGGTCCGGGTATCACGGCGGAGCATCTGCTCGAACGCGGAGCGAGCGTCACCGGAATCGACGTGAGTCCCAAAATGCTCGCTCACGCACGGGAGCGCGCCCCCGCGGGGCGATTTCTCCGAGCGGATTTCGGCGAACCCCTTCCCTTCGAGTCGAACCACTTCGACCTCGTGTACAGTTCGTTGGCGTTCGACTACGTTGGGGATTGGGATTCACTGTTTTCCGAACTGGGTCGCGTCCTCCGACCCCACGGAATTCTCGTGTTCTCGTGTGGGCATCCGGTCGCGGACACGCTGTACTTCGACCCGGACGACTACTTCGAGACCGAGATGGTGAGCGACGAGTGGACGAGTTTCGGCGACCCGGTGGAGGTCTCCACCTATCGCCGACCGCTGGCGGCGATACTGAACCCCCTGCTGAACGCCCGCTTTCGTCTCGACCGTATCGCGGAGAGTCAACCGACGGAGAACTTCCGCGAGAAATCCCCCGAAACGTTCGAACGGGTATCCCGTGAACCGACGTTTTTGTCGATTCGTGCCGTGATGACAGCCGACTGAACCCGTCACGTATTTGCGTCCCCCGTCCTGAAGCACAGATGAATGGAGTACCTGATGGCCCGCAGGACGCTCGTCGAAGACCGGTTGGAGGAGGTCGTAGAGCGGGTCGAACCACGTGAACTGTCGGAGCAATTGGCCCACACGGCACTCTCGGGGGGAAAACGGGTCCGGCCGACCGTCGCCATGCTCGTCTGTGAAGCGGCGGGTGGCGACGCCGAGGACGCCGTCGATTTCGGCGTCGGTATCGAACTCGTTCACGACGCGTCGCTCGTCGTGGACGACATCATCGACCGCTCGGACGTGCGCCGCGGCACCGAAAGTGCGTGGGCGGAGTACGGCTACGGCCCGGCCATCATCGCCAGCGACGGCATGCTCGGCGAAGCGTTCGAGTTGTTCTCCTCCGATCCACGTGCCATGGAGGTCGTCGCCGAATCGATGATCGAACTCGGCATGGGCGAAGCCTCGGAACTCGTCGCCACGCCGTCGAATCAACCCGAGTACATGGAACTCGCCCGCCGAAAGACCGGTGCGTTGTTCCGCGCCGCCGCCGCGCTCGGAGCCTTGTCGGCCGACGCCAACCCCGAAACGGTCGATGCGTTCGGCGAATACGCGGAACGCGTCGGTGTCGCCTTCCAGATCCGGGACGACGTGCTCGACGCGACGGCCGACCCCGACGACCTCGGCAAGCCGACTGGACAGGACGAGGAAATCGGTCGCCCGTCCATCGTGCAGGTGACCGACCTCAGCGCCGACGAGGCGAACGAACTCGCCCACGAGCAGTCCGAAGCCGCATTGGCCGCCCTCGACAGGGTCGACGCGCCCGATTCTGCCGCGCTGGACTACCTCCGCGATTTCGCGCAGTTCGTCGTCACACGGGAACACTGAGACGGCTTTTCTCTCCGAGTCGAATGTACGCACCCTCTTTCAGGATTCGAGGTTGCGGAGCAACCTCGAAAGCGAGCGGTGTAACCGCGAGCAAGGGCGGGCGACCG
>NZ_JBAWAC010000508.1:0-1704 GCF_049589095.1 Haladaptatus sp.
CGTGAAGGCGGCGATCGACCGCATCGTCTAGTGTCCCCGACAGTCGGTCTTATCGTCAACCCCGTCGCCGGACGGGACATCCGGCGACTGACAGGCGGGGCGAGCGTCAGTAGCAACTACGCGAAACGCCGCACGGCACATTGCGTCCTCGAAGGACTCCGGATCGCCGACGGTTCCGAGGTTCTCGTCATGCCGGACAACGCCGGACTCGCGGAGAGAATCGTCACTGGTGCGCCGGACGACCTCGCTATCGACATGCTGGACATGGCCGTCACGGATTCCGGACGTGATACGCGAAACGCCGCCGAACGGTTTTCGACCGCGGCCGACGCCGTGGTCGTCCTCGGTGGCGACGGCACCAATCGGGACGTCGCCGTCGGCATCGGCGAGGTTCCGATGGTGAGTATCTCGACCGGAACGAACAACGTGGTTCCCACGCCGGTCGATGGGACGATCGCCGGAGCCGCCGCGGGGTTCGTTGCGAGCGGCGCGGTCCCGGTGTCCGAGACGACGGTTCGCCACGGCACCGTCGAAGCGGTCGTGGACGATGGAACGGAGGAACGACGACTTCGCGGACTGGCGACGGTCGGCGTCCTCGACCAGCAGTTCGTCGGAACTCGGGCAATCCTCGATCCGGAAGACATCATCGGCGGCGTCGTCTCGCGGGCGTCGCCCGCGGAAATCGGCCTCTCGGCCATCGCTGGGGGGTTCGAGACGCACCGTCCGGACGAACCGGGCGGCATCGGCTTCAGACTTGAGGATCGAAGTGAACCACCGTTGGAAAACGAGTCGTCTCTCTGCCCGTCACAGGAGGTGCGTGCGGTCACCGTCCCCGGAGTCGTTTCGGACGTTTCCATCGCGGAATTCCGTCGGTTGGACGACGGGGAAGCGTTCGCGTTCGATGTCTCCAGCGGCGTCGTCAGCGCCGACGGCGAACGGGAACTAGAAGTCCGGGACGCGTCGGTTCGTCTCCGCCCTGTGAGCGACGGTCCGCGCCTCGTCCGAATCGACGCGGCGATCGAGCGAGCGGCCGACGCGGGCTATTTTCGCGCCGAGTAAGTCCCTTTTCCTCATTTTTCGCCCGCCGCGATGACGAGCGGCCACGGGTTTTCGACGTGTTCGACCAACGTCCCGAGGAACCGCGCGGCGTCTGCGCCATCGACGATACGGTGGTCGAACGAGAGCGAAAACGAGATCCGCTTACGGACGGCGACCCCGTCGTCGTCGGTCGGAACCACTTCGCGCCGTATCGCGTTGACGCCGAGGATGGCGATCTGCGGCGGGTTGATGACGGGGTCGAACCGCTCGACGCCGAGGACGCCGAGGTTCGAGACGGTTATCGTGCCGCCGGTGAGGTCGTCCATCGTGAACTCCCCGGAGAGCGCGCGGTTGGTGACTTTCCGCCGTTCCTCGGCGAGGTTGGCGAGCGACATCGAATCGACGTCGCGGATGACCGGTGCGATGAGTCCGGCGTCGATATCGACGGCGACGCAGATGTCGTGTGACTCGTGGAGCCGATGGACCTCATCCTCGAACGTTGCGTTGAACTCGGGATGGGCGTCGAGCGCGGCCGACAGCGCCGTCAGCAGGACGTCGGTCACGGACACGTCCGGGGAAAGGGCCTCGTCGGCGGCCGACGCCGCGGCGAGTAACTCCTCGGCATCCGCGGTGCGGTGTTCGGTGACGTGCACCGCCGTGCTGGCG
>NZ_JBAWAC010000509.1:0-9250 GCF_049589095.1 Haladaptatus sp.
GCTATCTTCGTCGGTATCGGTATTCTATCCGGTAGGTGGGGCTTCGATGTCGAGACGGATTCGTCCAGTCAAACGGTTTCTACCGTTCTCGTCGTGATTGCCTTGGTGGCCTTTATTCTGGGTTTCGCACTGACTGTGGCCTGATTTTCTTCACGAGAGATCGTACCAGCTACCCACCTACGGGATCTCCCGCCAGAATCCAACTGACCTGTTTTCGATCCGGGCGCAATAGGTCGCTCTGCCATCCCACCACGGTTGGCTCTACTCGGCACCGCTTCTACGTACCGTCGGTCTCGGCTCACGGACGTATCCAACGCAACGAATTGCGAGGCTGAAATATTATCCCAAGACATCGTACCATAAGCGTTTAATTCTCCAGGTGCATTTTCCGGGGTACGATGCCATCATTGGATTTCGAGCCGATGACGTACGAGGAGTTGCCGGAGGAGCGGCGACCCACGTTCAAACAGGCGCTTTTACCCGTCCTTGCGACCATCGTCTTTCTCGCGGTCGGGTCGGCGTGGCTTGGGATGGACCCACACATGCCGTTGCTCTGGGCCATCACGTTCACCGGCCTCGTCGGATACTACGTCTTCGGCTACTCCTGGGAGGAACTGTACGATGGACTCACCAACAGTCTGATGATGGGCTTGCAGGCGATTCTCATCCTGTTCTCGATTTACGCGCTGATCGCCACGTGGATCAGTTCCGGCACGATTCCGGGGCTGATGTACTACGGACTGCAACTACTCTCCCTGTCCGTCTTCCTGCCCATAACGGCGATACTGTCGGGACTCGTCGCCTTCTCTATCGGGTCGTCGTGGACGACGGTGGGGACCCTCGGCGTGGCGTTCATCGGTATCGGGTCGGGACTCGGGATTCCCGCGCCGATGACCGCCGGAGCGATTCTCTCCGGCGCGTACGCGGGTGACAAACAGTCGCCGCTCTCGGACACGACGAACCTCGCGGCGGCGGTGACGAACACCAAACTGTACGACCACATCAACCGGATGCGAACCGGGACGCTGCTGGCGTTCGGCCTGTCGGTCGTCCTCTTCGCGTTCTTCGGTCTCCAAGCGAGCGGTGGCACCGAGGGCGGCAAGGCCGCCGCCATCCAGCACGCGCTCTTGGGCACGTACTCCATCTCACCGCTGGTGTTCGTCCCGCTGGTCGTCACCTTCGGACTCGCGCTCTACGGCTATCCCGCCCTCCCGTCGCTCATCGCGGGCATCTTCTCCGGCGCTGGGACGGCCATCCTCGTGCAGGGGATGTCGTTCACGGCCGCGTGGAACGTCGCCCTGAGCGGAACCGCACCCAAAACGGGGATGAAACTGGTCAATAACCTGCTCGCCAACAGCGGCATCAGCGGGTCCGCGTGGACAATCGCAGTCGTCGTGCTCGCGCTCGCGCTCGGCGGACTGCTGGAGAAGACCGGCGTCCTCGCCACCCTCGCGTACTACCTCTCCCGGGGGCTCAACAGCACCGGTCTGCTGGTCTTCGGAACCGGAATCTCGGCCACGTTGACGAACCTGCTCACGGCCCAGCAGTACATGAGCATCGTCGTCCCCGGCATGACGCTCCGGAACGTCTACGACGAACACGGGCTGGACAGCAGCGAACTCTCGCGGGCCGTCGAGGCCGCTGGGACGCCGACGGGTGCGCTCATCCCGTGGCACGCCGGAGCCATCTACATGGCAGCGGCGCTCGGCGTGCCCACGCTCGACTACATGTGGTTCTACTTCTTCGGCATCCTCTCGCCGGTCATCCTGTTCGTGATGGCGGCCACTGGCTGGCGGATCGGATCGGAGGATTCGAGCGAAAAACCGAGTGCCGTCGCGTCGGCCGACTGACGAACCCGCTCCTGCTACCGAACTACCGTCCGTTTTCCGTCCCGCTCCTCGACGTGAACGCCGAGTTCGTGGAGATACGACGCCGTGTTGACCGGGACGATTCGCTCGGCAGCGATGCGCGAATTGAGAAGCGGAATCAACGAGCACAAATCTGCTCCCGTCTCAACGCTCGTCATCGCTGGCAGGTAGTCCACGTCGTGACCGGCATCGACGGCGCGCTGGGTTGCCGTTTCGAGCTCCGGCGGCGTGTACACGTCCGCAAAGTCGATGGTGTCCGTCGCGCCGAGATAGTAGAGTCGCCCGTCCGCGGCGGGGCCGAGGACGACCTCGCTCCGCCGGAGTTTCATCGCCGCGCTGTCGATCTCCTTTCGCGTGAGCATCGGTGCAGTTCCATCGACGATAGCGACCGTAGCCACCCCTTCCTCTTCGAGCAAGTGCGTCGCCGTGTTTCCGGCGCGTCCGGAGAGCGTCTCCCCGACCTGGACCTCGAAACGCACGTCGTCCGTCCCTTCCAGCGCCTCGTCTGCGAGCGCGCGTAGCTCCTCCTCGGAACTTTCGTCGCCCGCATACTCGTCCGGAATCGCCTCGTCGGGACGGTAGTTGACGAGCAGTTCGCCGCCGCTGTTCGCCACCGCGACGAAGGTGTCCTTCAACATGGCGGCGTACAGTTCGGCCGCCTCGCTCGCGGAGAGCGGCGACGTTTCGGCGAGTTCCGGGAGGACGAACCCTTCGCGTGGCGGGTCGGCCAACACGGCGATGGTGGTCATACCCGCCCGTCGGTTCGGGAGCGCCTTGAAAGGCACCATTTTATGCCTCCACCGACCCGATTTCGACCATGGACTGGACGAAACCCCTCGGTCTGCTCGGTGTCGTTGTTCTCGCGCTGCTCGTCATCGGCGCGCTCGTCTCCCTCGTCATCAACACGCTTTCGGGCACTGCAACAATCGTGACGGTCGCGCTGCTCGTCGTCCTCATCGCCGGGGTCGCACACGTCGGCGGTCGGTCGAAGCGCTGGCGGCAGAACCCGTACTGGTAACCGATTCGTCCGTTTCTTGCCTCCTTCTCTCTCGATTATCGACCTTGTCGTCCCTTCGTCTGGCGATAATCCGTGTCCATCAACTCGTGGAAGTGCTGAACGAACGCTTCGGTCTGTTCTTCGGTCTGGTTTTCCGGCCGAATCATCGGGACGAGTTCGAATCCGCGTCCGCGAATCGTCGTCGCGTGGTCCGCCACGATGTCGATGTCGGCCGCCGGTTTCGTCGTGTATTCGGTCGCGATTTCCGCGAGCGCGCCCTCCCCGATGGGGACGAGGATTTCCGGGTTTATCATCCGTATCTCGGCGTTCAGATACGGCTCGCAGGTCATGATTTCGCCGTCCGTCGGTCCGCGCTCAGGATGACGACAGCGGGTCACGTAGGTGAGAAACGCGTTCTCGATCTCCGGTTCCTCGGCGTCCGGCGGGGATTCGTTCAATCCGAGTCGTCCGAGAATCTCCTGTAGTCGCTCCCCCGCCGCGTCGCCGGTGAAGGGAACGCCGGTTTCGTCCGCACCGTCGCCGGGCATCTCGCCGACGAACAGGAAATGGGCGTCCACGTCGCCGTAGCCGTGGACGACCTGCTCGCGTGTTTTACACAGATCGCAGTTCGTGCAGGCTTCATCCATCCCAAACGGGTTCGAGCGTTCCTCCTGCTTCGCGTTCATACCCCCGCTTGTGTCGCGAGCCTAAAAGGGGCTACTCCTCGACGAGCGCGAGAAACGACTCCGCCCATCGTGCACCGTCCCGAACGGAGACGCGATGGTTTCACTCGTCGTAGTCGATGAGGCCCGCTGAGTCGAGTTTCGGGAGGTGAAGCTGATACAGCGTCGAATAGTACTTGCGGTGTTGGTTATGCGTCGATCCTCCGCCCGGTCCGAGGCGAGCGACTGCGGTCGCCAATTCGCTGATGTCGACCGCATCCTCGGTGTCGAGGAGGTACCGAAGCACGTCACGTCTGCGTCTCGAACTGAGTGCCTCGAATAGGGTATCGAGCGGCGGTCCGTCCCGGGGCGTCTGTGGACGAGCCACGTCGTTCGTGCCGTTCAGTTCGACCGTCTCGTCCACGAGCGCCCGAAACGGAGCGACTGCTGAGATATCGACCGCCGAGATATCTGACGATTCCTCACAATAGAAGTAGCCGACTGCGTCGGCATCCGTGAGAAGGTTCGAAACGGCGTTGAAGAACGGAATCATCTCGTGGAGCGAAACGTGTTCGGTCGGGGTGGTGAGCGAGTCGAAGACGAGCACCGTCTCGCCGTCCGACGCCGCCAGTGCGGATGCCATCGCCTCCCGAACTCCGTCGAGGTCGTTCGGCCGTTCGACGGTTTCGACGACTCGCGCGGATCGTTCGTCGGGCGGGGTATCCGCCGTCGAGTCGTCCGCCATCGAGTCGTCCATCGTCGATTCGTCCGCCGTCGAGCGCATCGTTCGCCCGACTTCGATGATCCGAACGAACTCCGGAACCGTTCCGGTACGTCGTCGCCACGCTCGCAGGAACGAATCGGCGGATCGGTCGTACGTCACCGCGACCAACGCGTCCGTCTCGTCGTAGAGGGATGAGTGACCGTTCGTCCGTTCGCAGTCAGCGGCGGACGCATCGACGAGGACGCTACTTCCGGTCTCGAAGTCGTGATCTGTGTCGGTCATGGACGATACGTTCGACGATTGTTCGACTCGTCCGATACCCGCTGGAGGTTGGATACTGTGTGATATATCAGTATTATGGGTTAATATTGGGGCGGCAGATGTTTTTTCGACCGTCCACAACGCCGAAGACGGCGTTGTGGACGGCGGTTCTCTCCGTCCGCGAATTCGGGTGGCATCGGCGATTTCATGGGTATTTACAGCGACATTGCTATACCAATATTACCCTTGTTACCGTAGTACCAATGCTATCCGTACACGCCATACGCATCAATTCGTAATAAATTTGTCCGTGAATAAATATAGGCGGACCGAATCTGGCTTCGTGCGCGAGCGGACGATTACCGGTTGTCGCTTCCGATACTGTGTTCGTGGAATGGAACGCCGGTATCAGTGTCTCACCGTGTTGGGAGTTTCACGAACGAAGACGTGTCCGTTCGAATGAGCGAACACGGTGAGTCCGTCGAAGGGTAACACGATGTGACCGTCCGTTCGTTCCTCTCCTTGGTAGGTATCGGCGAAGAGTGCGTCGAGCGCATCCGGATCGACTACCTCCATCAACGGGATTCGGGTGGCGGTCGGGTCCACGTTTCGAATCGCGGCAATCGATTCGATGACGACTTCGCTGAGCACTCTCGATGTGGTATCATAACAGGTGTGGTATCCACGAGGATTCGATGTGACGAGCGTCGGCCCTCGTTCTCCGTTGTCACCGCCCGCATTCGTTCTATTCATCTACGATACGATGATATTCTCTCCCTCAAACGTTATAAAATTACGTCCCGGGACGACTACTCGGGGCGACTGGGATGGTAGTCGGTATCGTACTCGCCGGGTTGTGCGTCCAGTCGGTCGGGGTTGATTCGACCACCGAGGAGCATGAAGTCCACGAGGGTCAACGCGAGCATGGCTTCGACGACGGGCACGCCGCGCGGCGGAAGGACGGGGTCGTGTCGGCCGATGACTTGTACTTCCTTCTCCTCGCCCGTCTCCCAGTCGACCGTGGTCTGGGTCTTCGGAATGGACGTCGGTGCGTGAAGCGTGACCTCGCCGTAAATCGGTTCGCCGGACGTGATGCCGCCCTGAATCCCGCCGTGACGGTTCTCCACGGGTTTCGGATCCTCGTTTTCGTCGAACTCCCATTCGTCGTTTCTGTCGTGGCCTGCCCATTCGCGCGACTCCCGCCCGAGTCCGAACTCGAAGGCGGTGGACGCGGGAACCGACATCATGGCCTGTCCGAGCCGTGCTTCGACGGAGTCGAAGCGCGGTGCACCCAATCCACGCGGGACGCCACGGGCCTCGAAGTAGATCGACCCGCCGATGGAGTCTCCCTGTTCCTGATAGTCGTCGATCAATTCGTGCATCTCCTCGGCGGCGTCGGGGTCGGCACAGCGAACCTCGTTCTCCTCGCTGTGTTCGAGCATCTCCTCGAACGTCACGTCGTCGGCCCGAACGTCGCCGATCTGGTTGACGTGGGCTTTCAGTTCGACGCCGACCGACGAAAGGATTTTCTTGGCGACCGCTCCGGCCGCGACCCAGTTTACCGTCTCGCGCGCGGACGACCGACCGCCGCCGCCCCAGTTTCGTGTGCCGAACTTCGCGGAGTAGGTAAAATCGCCGTGGCTCGGGCGCGGCGCGGTGATGAAGGGTTCGTACTTCCCGGACTGGGCGTCCTTGTTCTGGATGACCATACCAATGGGCGTTCCGGTGGTGTAGCCGTCCTGAACCCCGCTGTTGATCGTTACTGCGTCGGGTTCGTTTCGACTGGTGGTTATCATCGACTGTCCGGGTTTGCGCCGATCCAGGTCGGCCTGTACGTCCTCCGTCGAGAGTTCGAGACCGGCGGGACAGCCGCTGATCGTGACTCCCATCGCCTCGCCGTGGCTCTCGCCGTACGTCGTCACCTGAAAGAGGCGTCCGAATCGATTTCCGTTCATAACCGTGTCTGTGTGACCGGGGCATTTAGAGGTTACAGACCGCGGAACGTTTCGCCACGACGGCCGAAAGAAAATTTATACCCGGAACCCCAACACGGAGGCGATGAATCGGCGTCGCTTCCTCGCTTTGACGGGGTTCGCTGGCAGTCTCGCAGGCTGCATTGGCCGCCTCCCGTTCGATGACGAGGACGCCTCGAAACCGGTGAGCCTGCGCGTTCGTAACTACTTCGAAGAACGGCGGGTCGTCACGGTGACGATAAAAGGAAATCGGGGGAAGAAACGATACAAATCGGATTTCTATCTCTTTCCTGGCTGGGTCGCAAACCGGCGAAACATCCTCGAAGCAGGCACGTACAAAGTGAACGTCCAACTCGACAACGGAATGTGGCGCACCGCGGAGTGGACGATGGAGGGCTGTGACACGAACGTCATTCTGGTCGATGCCGGTCAGGACGGTGTCGGCATCACCTCGACGTGTCAGAAGCAGACGACCACCGAGACGGAGACGTCTTCCGGAAACGAGACGATGTCCGGAAACGAGACGATTACCGAGACGATGTCCGGAAACGAGACGACGTCCGGGAACGAACCGGTCACCGAGACAGAGATGCCCGTCGGAAACGAGACCACTGAAACGGGAACGTCCGAATCGGGGACGACTTTCTGATTACCGCTGCACGTCGCCGCCGAGGTCGTAGAGCACCTCGAAGAAGTCGGGAAACGACACGTCGACGTGTTCGGCGTCCGCTATCATCGTCGTCCCGTCGGCCGCGAGACCGGCGACGGCGAGCGCCATCACGATCCGATGATCCGCGTGGCCGTCCACGATGGACCCGACGAGGTCGGACTCGCCGCCGTACACGGTGAGTGCGTCGTCCTCTTCCTCGACTTTCGCTCCCAGGTTCGAGAGTTCCTTCGCCATCACGGTCACGCGGTCGGTCTCCTTGTAGCGGACGTGCTCGCAGTTCTCGATGCGCGTCTCGCCGTCCGCGGAGGCACCGAGCGCCGCGATGGTCGGGAGCAGGTCGGGCGTGTCCCCGACGTCCACCGTCGTCCCCGAGAGCGACGACTGTTTGACCGTCAACACGCCGTCGTTCCGGTTCCAATCGACGTCCCCGCCCATGTCCTTCAGCACGTCCACGATGTACGTGTCGCCCTGTGCACTCGGATACGCGCCCTCGATTTGGACGCTCTCGCCGTCCTCGGCGGCGATAGCACCCGCCGCGAGCAGGTAGGAGATGGACGAGAAGTCGCCGGGGACGTGATACTCCCCGTCGCTCGGTTCGTAGAACTGACCGCCAGCGACCGAGTAGCCGTCCGCTTGCTCCTTCGCGGTGACGCCGAAGTCGGAAAGCAGTTCCAGCGTGATGTCCACGTACGGTGCGGACTTGAGTTCGGTCTCCAGTTCGATTTCCACCCCGTCCTCGGTCAGCGCCCCCGCCATCAGCAGGGACGAGACGTACTGGGAGGACACGTCGCCGGGAATCGAGACCGTCCCGCCCGACACCGGGCCCTTGATGACGAGCGGTGCCTTCCCGTTGTCGCGGCTACTTTCGCCCCTCCCGCCGAGTTGCTCGATCGCCGAGAGCATCGGTCCCTGCGGCCGCGAGCGGAGCGAGGCGTCGCCCGTCAACACGGTGATGCCATCGACCAGCGCCGCGGTTCCCGAGACGAGTCGCGTAGTTGTCCCGCTGTTCCCGCAGTCGAGCACGTCCGCTGGCGTCCCCGGTTCGCCGCCGAAGCCGTCGATTTCGATCGCTTCGCCGGTATCCGTCACGTCGCCGCCGAAGGCTTCGACGGCGCGCATGGTCGCCTTCGTGTCCGCACTGATCAGCGGGTCGAACACCAGCGCGCCGCCGGAACAGCCCGCCGCGAGGATTGCTCTATGTGTGTAACTCTTCGACGGCGGTGCGCGCGCCGTCCCCGTGAGGTCCGATTGGGAGATTTCGACATCCATGTGCGGGTCGTCTACCCGAACGGGTATCAGAATACCGCTCCGGAAAATATTTTCCTGAACCTATCGAAAGGCTGCTATTTGGTGACGGTACCGCTACCTGACGATGGTTACCGGAACCGTCGCCCGTCCCGCCACGTTCTTCGCGACGCTGCCGAACAGCGTTTCGAACCGCTCGGACGCGCCGCGGTGGCCGACGAAGATGGCGTCGTAACCGTTGTCGTCGGCGTACTCCGTGATCTCCTGTACCGGTTCGCCGTACAGTAATCCGGTATCGAGGTCCGTCCCCTCGCGCTCGGCGGCCGCCGCCGCATCGTCCAGTAGTTCCTGTCCGTGCGTTTCGGCGTCCTCGACGTTCGACAGGATGAGATCGCGGTTCGCCTCGGCGAAACTCGTCGGCGGTACGTCGTCCGCCGCGATGATTTCCTCGGGAACGACGACGTGAATCGCCGTCACCGATTGTCCCGTGCTCCGTGCGAGGTCGAGTGCGTACCGGAGCGCGTCCATGCTCGCCCCCGACCCGTCGATTGCGACCAGATATCCCCCCATGGTGACTGGTAGTTCGTCGTGTAGGAGGATGTGGATTTCGGTGATACGATTCCGGGAACCGAAATAAAAGCTAGTAGATTTTGCGCAATCGTAATAATTGTTTATCTTCGATCAGAAAACTTATGCAACCAGAAACTCGGCTTTCGAACATGAAACGCTCGAAGTGGGTAACCTACGGGTTGTTTTTCCTCGGTGTATTCCTCATCGTCGGGGGAGTCGTGGCCTGTATCGGGGCGTTCGACCACCAGTTCGCGCTCGATTCCTCGGCGAAGAGCCAGCC
>NZ_JBAWAC010000510.1:0-4628 GCF_049589095.1 Haladaptatus sp.
TACGCCGCGCTCACCTACGACGGCGACCACACCTCCATCGCCACGTTCCCCGGCATGCGCGAGCGAACCGTCGTCTTCAACGGGTTCTCGAAAGCCTACGCGATGACCGGGCTTCGGTTGGGCTACGCGCTCGCCCCGCCCGAAACCATCACGGCGATGAACCGGATTCACCAGTATTCGATGCTTTCGGCCCCCGTCACCGCACAGTACGCCGCGCTGGAGGCGCTCCGTAGTTGCGAGGACAGCGTGGTCGAGATGCACGACGAGTACAATCGCCGTCGTCGGTTCGTCCTCTCGCGGTTCGAGGAGATGGGTCTGGAGTGCTTCGAGGCCAGCGGCGCGTTCTACGCGTTCCCGGCTTGCGGCGGCGACGACGAGGCGTTCGCCGAGGAACTCCTCACGGAACAGGGCGTGGCCGTCGTCCCCGGAAGCGTGTTCGGGGACGGCGGCGCGGGCCACTTCCGCGCCTCCTACGCGACCGGCATGGCCGACCTGCGCGAGGCCATGAACCGAATCGAAACGTTCGTCCGCGGGCGATAGCGCGCGAACGACAGCCCTTTTTACCGCTCGCCGGGTTCGCTCTCGGGTTCCGGCGGTGCGGTGACACAGACGACTTGTGATGGCTCGTCGCCGAGCACCTTCCACCCGTGCGGCACGTCCGCTGGCGTGACGATGGTGTCGCCCGGTCCGGTTTCGTGCGCTTCGCCGTCCACGCTCCACTCCATCCGCCCCGCCCGGATGAAGATGATGTGTTCCTCGCCGTGTGTGTGTTCTTCCCGTTCGGTACCGGGGTCGTGATGGACAACGTGGACGTCACACCCGTCGAACCCCATTCGTTCGCCCGGGCTCTCCGGCGTGACGAACGGACTGTACTCCGGTGTCGATGAGTCGCTCATATTTGTTCCCCCATTGGGAGGAAGCCACCAACCGTGTTAACAGTTGGCAGTATCATCCCGCTCCGAAACGGTCCGACGAATTCGTACTCCGGTTATGCCCCTCCGCGTTGCCCGCCCTGTGATGAAGACCGTCATCCACGTTTCCAGCCCCGACCCGAACGACCAGCGGGAAGCCATCGCGAACACGCTGAACCTCCTGATGGATGAAAACGTCTCCGGGCCGGACGACGACATCGTCGTCCTCGCCAACGGCGCGGGTGTCCGGATGTTCGTCGAAGCGACGAGCGCACTGTCGGAGTTGGTCGAAGAGATGAAAAATCGGGACGTCGCCCTCCGCGCCTGCCGGAACGCACTCCGGGGTATGGGCGCGACGGACGACGATTTGCTTCCCGGTGTGGAGGGGGTTCCATCCGGATCCGGCGAACTCGCCAGATTGCAGGGCGAGGGGTACGGCTACATCAAAGCGCCGTAGTATCACTCCGGCGCGACGAGTTCGACCTTGATCCGTTCGGGGTCCTCGAAGTACACCGCGTAGTGGTCGTCGCCGCCCGCGTAAGGGTGTAACAGTCCGGCTTTCGAGGTCTCCGTCACGGACTCACGTCGTATGTCGATCACGAAATCCCTACCGACTATCGGGATACGCCGATTCCGCCGAGGCGACTAGGACGACTCCTGTGATCGGACGAAGACGACCTCGACGGTCGTCTTCTGTCCCGTGCGCTGCGTTATTTTTCGGTCGATTTGCTGTGCGAGGTCGTTCGGCGGTTCCCCTTCCGGGTCGGTCACGATGCGAACGTGAGCGGGTTTCTCCTGATAGAAATCCAGCGGTCCATAGGTGACCGTGGTGTCCACGAGTTGGTAGCCTGCGTACTCCGCGTTCGGGCCGACGAACATGTGTTGTACTTCACCCTTCGCTTGCTCTTGGTACACCGTGGTTCGGTTCGTCCCGTAGGTGACGAGACCCAAGCCGAGCGAGAGCACGGCGATGGCGACGAGGATGACCGCGATCCGCCAGAGGGTTCTCGAACGGGCTTCGCCGACGGACCGCACCCGTTCGGGACGATAGCCCGACACCCACAGCAACGCCAGCGCGGTGAGATTTATCGACAGCAGGTTTACGAGGACGTTCACGGTCGCGCCCAGTGCGACACCGAAATCGAGCCACGCGATGCCGAGACCGACCGTCGCCGCCGGAGGAACGAGCGCGACGGCGATCATCACGCCGACGATGACCGATCCGGCACCGCGCATGAGACTGATGACGCCCGCCGCACCCGCACCGAGGGCCAGCAGTAAGGAGAGGAAGTTCGGCGTGAACCGCTCCGTGATGGCCGGAACCGTCCGAATGTCGAGGCCGGGCGGGACGAGCACCGTCCCGCGGACGAGATAGCCGAACAAGGCCGCGCTCGCGATGGCGACCAGCAGGCCGGTTATCTGGTACTGGACGCCCCGCTCCGCCAGTTTTGGCTCGTCAACGACCGTCCCCACGCTGGCCGCCATCGCCGGACCCATCAGTGGCGCGATGACCATCGCGCCGATGATGACGGCCGACGAATCGAGGAGCAGGCCGGTCGCGGCGATGATGGTGCTGATGAACGTCATCGAGAAGAACGTCGAACTCTCGGGGGCCATCTCGGCCGCCCGCTCGCGGAGTTCCTCGCGGGCGATGTTGAACCCCGAGTAGCGCTGCTTGAGTTCGGTGATTCGCTTCGACACCACGGTTTCGGGTTGCAGAACGATGGTGAACGCGTCCTCTTCTACCCCCGCCATACGTAACTTTTCGAGAATCGGCTCGACGGCACTCGGCGGCACCGGAAACGTGACCAGCGCGGAGAACTCCGTCCGCCCGGTTTCGTCGAACACCGCGTAGTCCACCCCCTCCTCGTCCAACGCATCGAGAACCGCGTCTCGCTTACCGCGCGGAACGAGCACCTGTACAAGGCGCATAAACCTGTTACGACGGCGAAATATTTAGTTGGTTGTGTAGTTCTCACGCCTCGACGACACCGTGACGACGACGGTGTTGACGAACGAACCGGTGATCTTCTGTCCGTGGTCGATCATTCCGTTCCGTTTCGAATCGACCGACCGTAAACCAACGATTCCATTGGTCGGGCTGAAAACCGGTGGCCGTCATCGCTAACCGATTCCCGGTTGGGACGCTCGTATGGCGACCGAAACTCGTTCGTGGTTCGACCGTTCCACCGCGTTGGTGTCGCTCGATTACGTCGGTATCCTGCTGGCGGCGATTACCGGTGTGATTCACATCTACGAGGGGATAGAGGACCTCGGCGAGGGTTTCATCGGCGTGTTGTTCATCCTCGCCGGACTCGGCTTTTTCGGGGCGATAGTCCTCCTCTGGCTGGGATTCGATCGAGAAGTCCTGTATCCGGTCGGCATCGCCTACACGGGCATCCAGTTCGCCGCCTACTTCGGTCTGCGGTGGCCGAACGTCTACGATCCGCTCGGACTCGCGGACAAACTGGTTCAACTCCTGCTCATCGTCGTGTTGTTCCTGCTGTGGCAGGGCGTGAGCGAGTAGCGGAGGATTTTCTTGCCGTCGGTCGTCCGTAACCGATTTCGTCCAGCCATGCGAACGTCGTAGCATGACGCTGGCGGATAGGGAGTGGCGACTCGTTCGAGAAGAATCGTGGGACGGACCGCTGAACATGGCACTTGACGAAATCGCAGCCGAGACCGCCGCGAACGGCGGCCCGCGAACCCTTCGTGTGTATCGTTGGGACCCGAGCACCCTGTCGCTCGGCTACCGTCAGGAACCCGAAACGGTCGATTGGGAGTTCTGCGAGGACGAAGGGATCACCGTCACGCGGCGGCCGACCGGCGGCGGCGGCATTTATCACGACAACTACGGCGACATCTCCTACTCCATCATCGCACCCGCCGACGAACTGCCGGGGAACCTGATGGTGACCTACGAACTGCTCTGTGAACCGATTTTCGACGCGTTCGAGCGGATGGGCGTCGACGCGAGGTTTACCGAGGAGAAGCTTCCGGTCATCCACGAACCGGCGTGTTACCTCCGGGAACTCCACCCCGCCCACGATATCGTGGCGAACGGGCGGAAGATCAGCGGTAACGCCCAGTATCGGCGCAAGGACGCCGTCATCCAGCACGGTTCCCTGAAGTTCGCACTCGACGCGAAACGCCACCTCTCGACGTTTGCGAACCCCGAGACGACGGCGGCGCAGTTCCACGAACGCGTGACGACCATCAACGAGGAAGTCAGTATCGACCGCGCCGACGCCGTGACCGCCGTCGAGGAGGCGCTGGGCGACTGGGGGGACGCGGCCGACGGCGAGTGGACGGACGACGAGGTGGCCCGCGCACGCGAGCACGCGAAAGCGAAATTCGAGAGCGAACCCTGGACACAGCGCCACGAGGACCCGACCGCGTGAGGTGAATTCTCTACGAGTGTCTCAGGAAAATCGAATCTGATGCACAGCATATCCCAACAGGCCAGCAGCGACCGCGAACCACACGACTGCCGGAATTTGGTTCTGGATAGTATTGGAGAGGACTGCCACGCCGTACACTAGTGAGACTAGTGCAACCCCAACTTGTGCTTCGAATGGGATCTGAATGGACCGATCGTGTTCAGAGTCCGCTGCGTCAGTCGGCATGGCTAAATATTGACCAGTATGGTCAATAAATTCATGGGTCCATATTTATTCAGAGCCCGTGCCCAGACAATATATCTATACGCCCCCCCCC
>NZ_JBAWAC010000511.1:0-15075 GCF_049589095.1 Haladaptatus sp.
ACTCACGCCGTGACGCGCCGATCTTCGATGTCTGTTCCATCCGTCGTTCCTCGATTTTCACACTCACTGAGGCCTTCACCGCGATTGTCATGGGAAATAATGACACACGGAGTACATAGCAACATCAGTCGTAAAACGATAAATTTACTCGTTGAGGAAATATAAAATTCTCTCGAATAACGTAATTTAACGGAGGTGTTTTAAAGACGAGAATCCGGAGAGAATCCGGCGTCCGTGCACCCACCTACGACCTGAACAGCGTCGTATCGACGGCGACGGGTTTCGGGCCGAGCGCGAACGTCTTCCACGCCTTCCGGACGAGCGGCGTTTGCGGCGCAACCGAAAACGCCGCCCGCGCGAGCGGTTTTTCCAGCCACGGCGGAACGGAATCGGCGTGCCGGACGTACCACGAGATGGCCCGCTCGCCGCGCCGCTGGAGGGAGATCACCTCCTCGATCGCGGGCCGTCGGATCGACTCGAACCGACGGAGTCGCTCGGCCGGTATCGGCGCGTCGTCCGCTTCGAGCGCGTGGACGACCGTCGAATGAGCCACGGCGGCGTCCTGAATCGCGAGTCCGTTCCCCTGTCCGCCGACCGGCGACGCGACGTGCGCCGCGTCGCCGAGCAGGAGGAGACCGTCATCCACCCATTTCTCGGTGAGGCCGGGTTCGATGTGAAGGAGAGAGCATTGGTCGAAGCCCTCCAGATATCGGGCGATGGTCGGGTCCACCGTCGCGATCTTTCGCCGAAAGGCATCGATGCCGCGCTTTCTGATGTCCGGGTACGTCCCCTTCTCGATGAACCACCCGGCCTGTGCGTCCTCGGACCCCAGTCCGAAGTAGAGCAAGATCCCGTTCCGGTCGATTCGCCCCTGTGCGGTGGTGTCCACGGCTTCCGCCGGAAGCTTGAACCACAGCAACTCGATGGACGAGTCGAACAGGCCGGGATCGAGTTCCGTCGCCTTCCGAACCGTCGAGAACCGACCGTCCGCGCCGACGACGAGTCGGCTTCGGAACACCATGTCTTCGTCGTGCTCGCGGTCGGTCGCCGTCACGCCGACGACCTGCCCGCCCTCACGAACGAGGTCGGTGACGCCGGTCGAGTGGCGAAATTCGAAGTTCTCGAACTCGTCGGCCCGCTCGATGAGCAGGCGAAGTAACGCCGGTTGTTCCATCAGCAGGCCGTAGTCGTACGGTTTCGGCAGGCGCGAGAGGTCCACGAACTCGTATGACCGCTCGAAGACGGTTATCTCCGGCCGTTGAACCTCGTCGTGGTCGAGCGCCAACACGTCGTCCAACACGCCCATCTCCGCGAACAACTTCACCGCGAGCGGCTGGAAGAAGTAACCCCGAAACTCGCGGTCGAGGTCCGGATGGCGCTCCAGCAGAACTACCTCGACCCCGCTTTTGGCGAGCAGATAGCTCAACACACAACCGCCCGGTCCGGCACCGACGACCACGACGCTCGTTTCCTCGGTCGTGATGGAATCGTCGGGCTCTTCGGCGTCGGCGTCGGGCATCCCGTTTACTCCTCGTCTCCCTCACCGTCGAGAAGCGCGCCCACGTCGGCGTGGTCGTGGAGCAGTTCGCCCATCCGCTCGACCGTCTCCTCGTTTCGAGTGCGTCCGCTCCGAATCACGTCCTCGGCGCGGTCGATGGTGGTCAGCGTGTCGGCCTGCACGAGCATGATCGGAACGCCCTTCTCCTCCGCCTTGCCGATGACGGCACCCGGCGGACGGAATCCACCCGTCAGGATGAGACACTTCACGCCGGGCGCTTCGAGCGCGACGGTCTGCAAGTCCGGGCGGTCGCCGCCCGTCACGAGGGCGGCGTCCCGCGTCCGGCGGAGGTAACGAAGCGCCTTGTCGCCGCTCATCGCGCCGACGAGGAACCGTTCGACGAACTCGTCGGTGTCCGCCCGCGTGAGCACCTCGGCGTTGAGTTCCTCGGCGAGGTCGCCGACCGTGATTCCGGCGAGGTCCTGCTGGCGCGGGACGACGCCGAGAACGGGGATTCCCCTCCCTTCGAGGAACGGGACGACGTCGGTATCGAGCGGGTCGAAGTTCGTGTTCGACACCGCGTTGAACAACACGCCCGCGAGTCGGTCGCCGATGTCGTCCACGGCGGCGAGCAACTCGTCCACGTCGGCCGGTGTTTCGTAGCCGGAAAGGAGCAGTACCTCCGCGTCGAGCAGTTCCGCGATTTCCGGATCGGTGAGACCGACGATGCCACCAGTCGTGAGGTCGCCGCCGCCTTCGACGATCATCACGTCGTGGCCCTCGGCTATCGAGTCGAAGTTCGTTCGAATCTCCTCGCGGAGTTCGTCCGGCGATTCGCGGCCGCGAATCGCTCCCTCGATGAACGTCGGCGAGTAGACGATGGGTTCCATCTCGTGTACCTCGGCGTCGAGGCCGAGGAGTTCGCGGGCCAGCATCGGGTCCTCGTCCAGCGTCTTGCCGACGTTGCTCTGGAGGCGGGTCCCCTTCGGTTTCATGTAGCCCACCGACAGCCCACGCTCCTGTGCGAGTCGTGCCAGCGCGAGGGCGACGGCGGTCTTGCCTGTACTTTCTTCGGTTGCGGTGACGAGTATCGTGTTCATAGTTCGTCCGTATCCACGGTCAGTCGAATGTCGATCGCTCGCGCGCCGTCCGGGGTGGCGACGAGCGGGTTCACGTCCAGTTCCAGAATCGCGGGGAAGTCGGTGACGAGTTGCGAGAGCCGTTGCAGGCACTCGACGACAGCGTCGATGTCGGCCGGTTCACGTCCCCGCGCACCGCGCAGGAGCGGTGCGGCCTCGATGTCGTTCACCATCTCGCTCGCCTCGCGCTCGCTGATCGGCGCGACGCGGAATGTGGTGTCTTCGATGATTTCCACGAAGATGCCGCCCAGTCCGAACAGCAACAACGGACCGAACTGCGGGTCGCGGTTCATCCCGATGATGGTTTCGGTCCCCGAATCGAGGTCCACCATCGCCTGCACCTGCACGCCCAAAATCGTCGCGTCGGGTTGGTAGTTTCTGGCCCGCGTCACGAGGTCCTCGTACGCATCTTCCACTTCATCGTCCGCGACGCCGACTTTCACCCCGCCGATGTCGGATTTGTGCAGGATATCCGGGCTGACGATTTTCATCACGACGTCCCCCTCGATGTCCATCGCGGCAGTTGCGGCCTCCTCCGGCGAGTCCGCGATGACGCCTTCGGGCGTCGGGATGCCGTACGCGTCGAGCAACCCCATCGCCTCCACGCCAAGGCGGTTGTCGCCGCGTTCCTTCGCCCGCAGGAGAATCTCCTCGGCGCGTTTTCGGTCCACGTCGAAGGTCGTCGGTGCCTCGTACTCGCGCTCGCTGATGTCGCGGTACGTGGTGAGCGCGTCCAGACTCCGGACCGCGCGGGCCGGGTCGAAGTAGTTCGGAATCCCGCCCTCGTGGAGGACGTCAGCCGCGGCTTCCGTCCGTTCGCCGCCCATCAGCGCCGCAGCGACCGGCTTGCCGTGTTTCTCCTGCAGTTCGACGGTGACCTCGGCGAGTTCACCGTAGTCGATGACGGCCGTCGGCGCGGCGAGCACGACCGCAGTCCCGACGTTCTCGTCGTCGAGCGCGATGTCGATGGCCTCGCGGAAGCGGTCGAGACCGGCGTCACCGATGGCGTCGATCGGATTGTAGATGTTCGCCTCTTCGGGTAACGCCTCGGCGAGCGCGTCGAGCGTCCCCTCCGTGAACGACGCCAGCGAGAGGCCCGAGTCGCCCACCGCGTCGGTGGTCATCACCCCCGGTCCGCCCGCGTTCGTGATGATCGCCACGTCGTCCCGCTCGGGCAGGGGCTGACCCGCCAGAATCTGGGAGAAGTCGAACAGCCCTTGGACGGAATCGACCCGCAGGACGCCCGCCTGTTCGAGTCCGGCCTCGTACGCCCGGTCGCTCCCGGCCAGCGTGCCGGTGTGCGAGGAGACGGCCTGCGCCCCGGCGTCGGTGCGCCCGGATTTCACCATCACGATCGGAGTAGTTTGGGTGACCTCGCGGGCCGTTTCGATGAACGTCGCACCGTCCTCGACGCCTTCGAGGTAACCCAGTATCACGTCCGTTTCAGGGTCCTCGCCCCACGCGCGGATGAAGTCCGTCTCGCTCAGCACGGCCTTGTTGCCGAGCGACACCACGTCCTTGAAGCCGAGTCCCTCGTCGTTGGCCCAGTCGAGAACCGCCGTGATGAACGCCCCCGACTGGCTCATGAAGGACATCGACCCCGGGAGCGCGTTCTCCGGGCCGAACGTCGCGTTCATGCCGACCGGCGTGCTCATCACCCCGAGGCTGTTCGGGCCGACGAGGTTCAGGTCGTATTCGTCCGCTATCTCCTGTAATTCGCGCTCCCGCGACGCTCCCTCGCTCCCGGTTTCGCCGAACCCGGCGGTGATGACCACGACGTTTTTGATTCCGGCTTCGCCGGCCCCGCGAACCACGTCCACCGCGACGTGCGGCGGGACGACCACGACCGCGAGGTCGATGTCCGGCGCGGACGCGAGGTCCGGGTAGCAGTCCAGTCCGAACACCGAATCGTAGTTCGGATTCACGGGCACCGTCTCGCCGTCGAACTCGTCGCGGAGGTTGGTCACGATTGCGCGACCGATGGAGCCCTCGCTCTCGGTGGCTCCCACGACGGCGACACGAGACGGCGCGAAAAGATCTGTGAGTACGGTGTCACCCATCGTCCTGTGGGTTCGTCGAGAACGGGATTAAAACTACTGTCCTCCGCTGCGAGACGTGGTTGGAGTTGATTCGAAGGGAGTTACGGGATATTCTGGGAACCCTCTATCCGTTCGCTACGAGGGAGTCCGTTATTGCTGAGACTGCAACTACCGAGCCGCATGAAGGCCGCCTCCGCACCGCGACAGCCACACCCTCCCCAGCCGATTCCTTCGCTCACTATCGTTCGCTTCGTCATCCCTCGCGCGACAAATTCCGGAACAGCGCAACCGACCGCTGGTCGCGCTGTTCCGTCAGCGCGCGCCACCCGGTTGGACGCCCTGCGCGCTACGAACCAGCTGAACGGCGCGCGAAGGCGCATACCAGCGGCGCGTGAGGGATGACGACTGAGGAGCGCCAGCGTTCTCGTGAGCCGGGCGGGACCGACGGTCCCGCTGGAAGGCGGCGCGAAGCGTCGGCGACGAAGTGAACGAGAGCACAGAAGAGCGAAGCTCTTCCGGTGGCGAAGGGGGAATCGGCTGGGGAGGCGTGTGGCGTGGTGCGGTCGGGACGGTTGCGGGGCGGTTGCGGGGCGGTCTTCGTTGCCGCTCGGCAGTTACAATCTCAGAAATGGCAAAATCTTCTCGGAGCGGGCAGGGTTTTCGGAGCGGTCTGCTTCTCAGTAATTGCAATCGCAAGGCTACCAAAACCAAGTTCGAATAGCACTTCACTCGGCAGTCCTTTTCAGTAGAATCCAGTAGAAAATAGTACCATCGAGTATAATTCCCGAACGGCTTCGAAATCCGTGCCTCACCGGTGCGCCCGCCGAACGGCCCGTTCCAGTTGCTCTCTATCGGGCGAAAAGTGAAGATGCGTATCACAGTCGCAGTCCGAAGCACCTATTCCCGGAACCGATTCGACCGCTTCACTCAACGTCCTCCCAACGTCACATTCGACATCCTCGCCCGCCGTCCGCACGTCGCCAACCAACCTCGCCCCCTCGTGCCCGAGCAAATAGTCAATGTGCCAGTGGCGAGCGTCGTTTTCGCCCGATGCAACCCGCCCGTGACGAGCGATACGCGAGAAGCCACCCTGTCCGAAGGCGCTTCCCGTGTAGGCGTACCATCCCGAATCGAGTTCCCTGATGCCTTTCGCGCCGAACTCGACTTTCGCCGAGTCCCCGAGTTCGACCAGCAGAGTGTAGGTTCCTTTCATCGTGTCGAGTTAGACGGTTCCAGCGACGATTGCGACGATGCCGCCCGCCACGGCGAGCATCGTGACGCCGTTCAGGACGATGGACTGCTTGTGGTACTGGGCGAAGGCGTCGTCGCCCGCCGCCTCCATCTTCGGGATGAGCACCCAGCGGGCGTATCCGCTGAGAACGACCCCGACGATGGCGAGGACGGCGGTAAGGAGGCCGTCGAACGCGCCCGTCGCGTTCCCGATGATGGCCGCACCGAACGCGACGAATCCCAGTCCAAGCCCGAAGGCGTAGTATTTCGGGAAGATGGCGTTGACGACCTGCCCGGCGTCGTCGTCGAGCACGTCGAACGTCGTCGGCGCGCCGATGAACGAGAAAAAGACGATGCTCCCGAGCCAAATCCCCAGCGCCGCGTCCGCGACGACAAGGAGTCCGGTTCCGAGAAGGCTCATAGCCGAGGGTTGGGACGACTACTCAATCAAGGTTCTTCTTCGCGGGCGAGGGCGTTGTACACCGTCGCAACGATGGCTCCCGCGAGCGCGCCGTCCATGAACCCCCAGGCTGCGCCGACGAGTCCCCCGAGGAACGTCGGTCGATAACCGATGTACAGCGAGGAGAGCGTCTCGACCGTTTCGTCACCCCACCCGAACCGTGCGATCCACGCGTCCAGCATCACGTACAGGGACCACATCACCCCGCCACCGACCGCGAACGCGCGAACGTCGAGTTTGTCCGTCATGATTCTCAAACGAGTTCACCGGGAACGTCCTTAGCTTTGGAGGCTGAGTGAGTACCGGCGGTTCCGTCCGAGTCGATCAAAAGTGCGAGCAGACGAGTCCGCCAACGAGCGAGAGCATACTCACACTGTTCAGGAAAATCGACCGGCGGTGGTAGTGGAAAAATCCGTCGTCGGCGCGTCTCATCTTCGGAACGAGGACGATCTGTGCGTAGATGGTCACGAACAGCGCCACGAGCAAGAGGGGGGAGATAAACAACGAGGACGTCGAATCGAGCATCGCCTCGCTCTGTGCGATAACGACCAGATTGATGGCGGTAAATCCGAGTATCGAACCGAAGGTCTGGTATCTCGAAAACAGGGTGGTGACGACATCTTCGGCACTGTCGTCGAGCACGTCGAACGTCGTCGGAGCGCCGATGAACGAGAAAAAGACCGTCCCTCCGAGCCAAACCCCGAGGGTGACGTCCACGACCAACACCACCACCGTTTCGAGAAATGTCATGGCAGAAAGTAAGAGTTCAAGGGAATTTGTACTTTCGCCCAACGCTACTCGGTCACGTCGGTAACCGTCGCCTCCGCATACGTTTTCAGTTCCTCCGGCGCGATCGGAAAGACGGCTTTCGGCGTCCCCGCGGCGGCCCAAACGGTTTCGAAGTCAGTCAGGGTCTCGTCCAGATAGACGGGGACGTCGGCGTCGTGGCAGAACGGCGGAACGCCGCCGATGGACCAGCCAACCGCCTCCCGTATCGCGTCGGCGTTGGCCATCCCGACCCCCGACGCGGGGACATCGAGCAACGCGGCCAACTTCTCCTCGCTCACGCGGTTCGCACCGCTGGTCACGGCGATGACGAGATCACCGTCGGCCCGAAAGACGAGGCTACTGGCGATCTGCGCGACGTCACAACCGATTGCGTCGGCGGCGTCCTCCGCTGTTTTCGTCCCTTCGGGAAACTCGTGAACGTCTACGTCGAACCCGTAACGTTCCTCGGCGCGCGTTTCGAACTCCTTCGCTCGCTGGTGCATGCGCGGTAGGTCTTTTCGACGGGATAAATCGGTGATGGTGGCGGAAACGTTCTCAGTTCGTCGAGTCGCCGCCGTAACTCACGGTGAAGTCATCGACCGTCGCGGCGAGCGCTTCGGCCTGTTCGGCGAGCGCTTCGGCGCTCCTCGCCACTTCGCTGACGGAGGCGGTCTGTTCCTCGGCGGCGGCCGCCACGTCCTCGGCTTCGGCGGCCGTCTCGTCGCTGATCCGCGTCACGTCGTCCACGGCGGCGACGACCTCCTCCGTCGTCGTCGCCTGCTCGTCCGTGACGTGGTTTATCTCGGCGATGCCGCCGGTCGTCTCCTCCACCTTGGAGACGATGGACTGCAACGACTCCTGTGCCTCGCGGACGGTGTCTGACCCGTCAACTACCGCCTCACGGGTTTCCTGCACGTTTTCGACGGTCACGTTCGCCTGCTCGCTCACCGTGTTGATACGCCGTTCGATGTCACCCACCGCCTCCTTCGTCTCGTTCGCCAACTCCTTGACCTCGTTTGCGACGACTTCGAACCCTTCCGTATCGCCGTCAGCGTTCGCCGCTTCGATGTTGGCGTTCAGCGCGAGCATGTTCGTCTGGTCGGCGATGGAACGGATGAGGTCCACGATGTCGCCGATGCGGTCGATTTCGACCGCCAGTTCCTCCATCCCATCGACCACTTCGTCCGTTCCGGATTCGATAACGGACATCCTGTCGATAGCGTCGGATGCCGCCTCGCGACCGTCCTGCCCGAGCGCCTCGGTCCGCCGGGCCGACTGTGCCACCTGTTCGGCAGACGCGGCGACCTCCTCGATTGTCGCCGACAGTTCGGCCATCTCCCCGGACGTCCGTTCGAGGCGGTCGGACTGTTCGACTGCGCCGTCCGACATCATCTGCGTCGATTCCGTCACCTGCTCGCTCGCCCGCTCGATTTCGTTGGTGCTCGCGGTCACCTCCTGACTCGCGGCCGCGACGTCCTCGGTGAACTCGTTGACGCTACGAATCGTCGCTTCGAGTTCGTCGATCATCTCGTTGAATCCCTCCGCGATGTCGGTCATCGACTGGGTGGGACTCTCGGTCGACATTCGCCGAGTGAGGTCGCCGTCGGCGGCCGCTTCCATCACGTCGCTGAACTCGGCGGCTTTCTGGTCGAGCGCCGCGTTGAGCCGTTCCGCATCAGCCTGTGCGGCTTCCGCCTCGGTCTGCGCTTTTTCGGCATCCGCTTGGGCCGCCTCGGCGTCCGCTTTCGCCTCCTCCGCTTCGGCCCGGGAGCGTTCGAGGTCGGTAACCATCGTGCGCAAGTCGTCGCGCATCCGTTCGAGCGTCTCGCCGAACGCGCCGGGAACCGATTCGTCCAACACCGGCGCGTCGAACTCCTGTCGTGCGAGCGCGTCGGCTTGATCCGCGACCGTGTTCAGATAGTCGTGCATCGACTCGAACGATCCGTACAACTGCCCCATTTCGTCCTCCCGGTTCGTCTCTGGCGGGTCGGCGTCAAGTTCGCCCGCCGCGATTTTGTCGGCCGTTTCGGAGACGGATTCGAGGGATTTCGCCGTCCCGCGGCCGATGGTGAGACCGACCGCCAACAGCGAGAGGATCGCCATCAACACCAGAATCCCGATATTCTTCGTGACGTGGGTCTGGAGTGCGAACGCGGTCCTCTTGGGTACGTGATACAGCAACACCCAATCCGTGCCGATAACCGGCGTGTAGGCCATCACCGACGACGAACCGTTGGTGGACACGTATTGAATGTCGCTGTGACCGGCCAACCCGTTCTCGATGGCCGAATCGAACACGCCCGCGGACGAGTTCATCAGCCCGACGTTTCGGTTGTCGAGGAGGACCGTTCCCTGCTCGTTGACGATGGTCACGTCACCGGTCGTCGTGGGCGACGAGAGAAGGTGAGAACGTTCCGACAGGGACACCGTGAGGATAACCAGACGGGACGAATCCGTGGTCGGTGTCACGAACGAGGTCACCGGTTCGCCGTTCGCCTCGTACGGCGACGTGATGCGGACCGTGTCCCGCGTCGGAAACATGAGCGACTGGTTCGCCCACGCCGCGTCCGAGACGCCGACTCGCGTCCCGATCAACTGCTCATCGGTGCTCGCCAGTACGGTTCCGTTCCGATCGAAGTAATGGATCGCTTGGACATCGGACGGCATGTCCACCAACTGCTTTTCGATGAACGTCTGCCGGTCGGTGTTCGACGTCTCCTTGCCGATCACTGAGGCGAGGAAACGGTCGGTCGAGCGTTTCTTCGAAACCCACGCGTCGAGCGAGTCGGCTTCGATTTTCGCGGCGTTTCGTATATCCTTGTCCGTTTGGCCCGCCACGAGGTCTTTCGTATCGAAGTGGATGTAGGCCCCGCTGGCGGCGATGAGGACGAGGATGGCGAACAACACCGCACCGAACCGCGCCGCGTAGCTTCGACGGATTCTGAACGGCACGACCCGTCGTAGGCGCGCCGAAACCCGTTTTCGGCGCGAGGGGTCGGAGTCGGTCATTCCGTCGACTCCTCCTCGAAAACCCACGCACGCAGCAGTTCCAGTTCATCGAGTTCGAAATCGGTCACGCGTTCGATCACGTACGAGTCCAGCGGTTCGAGGTCGTCGTTCAGATCGACCGGTCCCGATGCGCCCCGATAGTTCACCGCTCGGCCCGCGGAGATGATCTTCTTCGCCCGCTCGAACTCGCCGACGGTGACGGTCTGCCCGACCCCGCCGGAAACGGAAACGAGGGAGTCGCTAATGGCGGTCGCATCCGCCTCTCCCGCTTGTTCTATCGCGAGGCCGAGAAGGAACGCGGCGTCGTAGGCGTGTTGCGTGTAGGGTGCGAGCGGCGTGATGTCCTCGAGTTTCTGTGACAGCTCGATGGAGCTCGACGTCCGCTCGGTTGCGACCGACGCGCTGTACATGTTGTTCATGTACAGCGGAATGTTCTCCGGAATGAGTCCCTCGCTGAGGACGGACTCGCCGTAGTAAGGATAGCTGATTAGCTGTTCGAGCATCGCCGTATTACCGGGTTCGCTGACGAACGCGACGGCGTCGGCGTCGGACTGGACGACCGTCTCGACCCGTTTCGAGTAGTCGTCCTTTCCGGGTGTGAACGGAACGGTCGCGACCGTCTCGCCGGAGATGCGCTCGTCGATGGCCGTCGCAAGCCCCGTCCCGAAATCGTTGTCGGCGTGCGCGATGGCGACGGTGTCGGCGGCCACGTAGCGGTCGTCGTCGAGTATCTTCGCCATCACGCGCGCCTGTTGAACGTCGTTGGCGGCGGTCCGATCGAAGTACTTCGTTCCGTCCCGTACGGCCGCAGTCGCGAGGTCCGGATACGTGCTCGACGGGCTGATGGCGATGACCCGCTTCCGAGCGAGGTCGTCGGCGAGGGACCTCGAGATGTCCGTAGTGACGGGGCCGACGAATCCAACGACGTCGTTGTCCACGAACGAGTCGAACGCCGTCTTTGCGGCCGACTGGTCGAGTTCGCTGTCACCGGCCGTGAGATCGAGTTTCCGGTCGAGCGGGCCGCCAGCATCGTTGATATCCGCGACCGCCGCCTCGATGGCGCGACGGTGGTGTTTCGCGACCGTACCGAGAGCGCCCGAGGCCGAAAGCGGGAGGAGTGCACCGACGCGGATCGGTTGCTGGTTCAGCTCCCCACCGAGACAACCAGCGAGACCGCTGATTGCGGGAAGGGAACCTCCTGCGAGACGAAGATATCTTCTTCTAGACACATCATCCAACATATATTGCCACGAATAACAAACCAGCCAAAGTACCTTTCGATCAAGATATGTTTTGTTTGTGATCAGTGAACATACCCACAGCGTTCGAAGCGCCCGTTCGACGGCCGCACTGATCCCTCTTTCTTACCGTTGTTCAGCGAAGCGTTTTATGATCGAACGTCGAAACCGAGCCATGGAATTCGAGGTTACCACTTCGAAGCACGTGGACATCATCGACATCACGGATCGAGTGGCCGAACACGCCGAGAACACCGAAACGACGTGTACCGTCTTCGTCCCCCATACGACCGCTGGCGTGGTCGTCAACGAAAACGAGCGCCGACTCCGCTCGGACTTCAAAACCCTCTTGTCACGCCTCGTCCCTCGGGGTGACGACTACAGTCACGACCAGTTGGACGGGAACGCCGACGCCCATCTCCGCTCGATGTTGCTCGGAGAACATGTCACCGTGCCCGTCGAAGACGGCGAGTTGCTGCTCGGGACGTGGCAGTCCATCCTCTTCGTGGACTGCGACGGACCGCGGACGCGTCGTATCGTCGTCAGATGAGCCGATCACCGCAGTTGCGACACGAGACCGTTTTCTTGCCTGTCGCGGTTCGTTCGACTCGCAGCGAACCGTTCGAATTACAGGACGGACAGACGCTCTTTCCGGTTTCGATGGCTTGGTGTTGTGCCATCCACTTGACGTTCTGCTCGACGATACGCAGGCGGTCCTTCGTCGCTTCGAGTTCTTCACGGAGCGTTTCGACTTCCGATTTCGAGGTTGATTCTGCGGTGGACGATTCGCGAGAGGACGATTCCGTCGTGGACTCCGATTCGTTCGTCGTCATGGGTTTCACCCGTGATGGGTGCTACCCCTACTCACGATTCGTCAGAATAAAAGGTTGTGGGCCGGATCGATCGCTCCCGTCGTTCAATCGGTCGCGTCGAGCATGTTGGTCCGCCGATTCAGTCGGCCCGTGTCGAGTCGGAACCGGATTTCGATTCGAACCGCTCCAACGCGCTCTTGAAGTCGCCCTCGTCCTCCGTGATGGACTCCCACGCTTCGAGGCCACGTTCCTCGCGGGTTCCCTCGACCGTGTTGTCGAGCACGAACGCGACGAGACCGCCGACGGCCATCCCCGTTCCGAGGACGACGTACAGCGTGTTCGAAACGATGTCGGTCCCGAGAGCGGGGCCGAGCACTGACACGCCCTGCATTCCCTGCTGGAATGCCGCGGCGTCGATGTTCCCGATGTACGCCGGGATGGCGAGCCCCGAGAACGTGGCGAGACCGACGATGAACAGGTTGCGCGAGGAATCGAGATCGACGTACTTCAGGTTCGAAAGCCCGACAGCCGAAATCTGGCCAAACATGGCGATGAACAGGCCACCGACGATGGGGCTCGGAATCGTCGCCACGAGTTGGCCGAAGTAGCCGACGAACCCGACGACGAGCATGACGACGGCACCGATCTGGACGACGTAGCGCGAGGCGACGCCGGTCAGACCGATCGCGCCGATGTTCTCGGAGTAGGAGGTCGAACCGTTGCCGGTACCCATGAGTCCGGCGAAGACGCTGGCGAGACCCTCCATGCCGATACCGTGGTCGATGCGCTTCTTGCTCGGTGCGCCGACGCCCGACAGACGGGCCACGGCGTGATAGTCGCCGAAGCTTTCGATCATCGAGGCGACGACACCCGCGAACATCCCGACGATGTACGGGAGCGTGAAGCGCGGCATCCCCCACTGGAGGGGCATAACCGGCTGGAAGAGGTTGGCGTGGACGACGCTCATGTAGTCCACGTAGCCCGGATTCGACGGCGTGTAGACGCCCGTGTAGGAGAGCACGAACGCGATTGCCCACGCCGTGATGACGCCGAGGAGGACGGGAAACAGGCGGAACGCGCGATGGTTGTCGAGATACTGCGAGAAGAGGACGATGAGGCCGAGCGTGAGACCGACGAGCAACCAGTTCTGGTTGGAAGCGGTGATCTGTGGAACGCTGAACAGCGACAGACCGATGAGCGCGATGGTCGGCGCGATGACGACCGGCGAGAGGTGCTTTTTCAGTCGACCCATCAAGCCGAGATAGCCGACCAACACCTCGACCGCACTGGCCGCGATGACTGCGCCCTGCAGTTCGAGCAGGGTTACGCGCCACCCCGCGCCGATGACGCCGATGATGGCGAGCGCGGGTGCGAGCATCGAGAACGTCGCTCCCTGCACGATGGGATAGCGATTGCCGAACGTCGTCTGGGCCAACGTCGCGATCCCGGAGACGACGAAAAACGTCCCGATGAACTGGGCCGTCTGTGCTGGCGGCATCTTCATCGCGCCAGCCAGCGCCAGCGGCACCGCGATGTTCGCCCCGATCATCGTCAGATAGTGCTGGAATCCCAGCAGGACCGATTCCCCCAGCGGCGGTTTCTCTTCGATACCATACTCCACGAACGACGCCTCTTCGAGCGCCGAATCCCCGGTCGTCTCGCCTGTGCTGTCACTCATAGCTCGTTGAACGTACTCTACTCTCCGATTTTCCGAAGGATGCTTAAAAGTGACGTTACGAATCACGCCGGTTCGATTACGATTCTCGTAATTCGGCGACGGCGGCGCGATCGGGCAGCGCCGTCATCGCGCCTGGTTCGGTGGTCGTCAGGGCGGCTACGGCGTTGGCGAATTCGAGGACCGCGTCGAGCGAACCGCCCGATACGTCGTCGGCCAGCGCCGCGAGCGCCCCGGCGGTAAAGGCGTCCCCAGCGCCGGTCGTGTCGACGACCGACACGTCGTAGCCCCCGTGAGTCGCGGACCCCGCCTCCCACGGTGCATCGTCGCTCGCGTGCGCGTGGGCACCGTCCCCGCCGAGCGTGAGGAGGCACGTGTGCGGTCCCGCCTCACAGACGTTCGCCGCGAGCGAGGCCGCATCCTCGCCGTCGAATCCAGCCATTTCGAGGTCCTCCGGCGTCGCCTTCATCACGTCCACGAGGGACAGCATTTCGTCCACCGCCTCCGCGAATTCGACCCCTTCGTCCGCGCCGCCGCCCTCGGACCAGAGTTCCGGACGCGCGTTCGGGTCGAAGATCACCGAACAGCCCGCCTCGTTGGCTCGCTCGGCGAGGTCGAACGTCGCGGTTCGCGCCGGATCGCTCGCAAGCATCACTCCGCCGACGTACACCCAATCGACCTCGGCGAGCGCCTCGTCCGACACACCACCTGGTTGCAGTCGTGTGTCAGCCGTCTCGTCGCGGTAGAAGGTGAACGCCCGGTCGTTCGTCTCGTCGTGGGTAACGAACGCCAGCGTCGTCTTCGCGTCCGCGTCGCGCTCCACGAACCGATCCGGAAGGTCTGCATCGAGCACCTTCGCGAGGTAGTCGCCGAACGGGTCGCGGGCGATTCGCGTCCAGAACCACGGCGTCTCGTTCAGTCGGGAGAGCGCCACCGCGACGTTCGCGGGCGCACCACCCGGACGACGTTCGAACGTTGGAACCTCCGAAAGCGGGCCGGACCGTTCGGGGAGGAAATCGATAAGCGTCTCGCCGGAGACGAGAATCCGTGGCGTCGATGAGTTCGACATGGTTTTTCGTGGGCGGGCTAGTAGGAAAGGATTTACTTCCGACGTCGAACACGACCTCGTACTCCATGCCGGTTTGAGTAACGTACCCGGCCTTCGCGTTCATGCACGTCGTTCGAGGGAAGTCCGATAGTTCTGATT
>NZ_JBAWAC010000512.1:0-7123 GCF_049589095.1 Haladaptatus sp.
GCGGAAAAGAACCATCATGCTGGATTGCCAACGGGTGAGCATGGCCACCGATAGCACCCCCGTTTCGTGGACGGACCCGAACTACGTCGCGGCGGTCGTCGGCGTACTCGCCGTCGGCGCGCTTTACTTTTACAGCGCGTGGTCGGGGGCTGGACCGACGACGAATGAAATCACGTTCGTCCTCCTTGCCGTTTTCCTCCCGACGACACTCGCCTACGAAATAGCACGGCGTTTCTGAGAATCCGCCTCACTCCGATGCTCGAAATCCAGAGAGTTTAAACGCCAGTCACACAGCCATCTCCGTATGAAAGCGACCGCGAAGGCCCACCCGATTCAGGGTTTGGTCAAGTATCACGGGATGCGCGACGAGGAACAGCGATACCCGTATCACGACAGCATCAGCGTCTGCACCGCGCCGAGTAACACCACGACGACCGTCGAGTTCGACGAGTCGTTCGACTCGGACACCTTCGTCGTCGACGGCGAGGAACTGACGGGCCACGCCGCCGACCGCGTTCGAAAAGTCGTCTCGCGCGTTCGGGAACTCGCGGAAATCGACACCCGCGTTCGATTGGAGAGCGAGAACAGCTTCCCCTCGAACGTCGGCCTCGGTTCCTCTTCATCGGGATTCGCCGCCGCCGCGATGGCCGCCGTAGAGGCTGCCGGACTCGACCTTTCGCGTCCGGACATCTCGACCATCGCACGCCTCGGGTCGTCCTCCGCGGCCCGCGCCGTGACGGGCGGGTTCTCGGACCTCCACATGGGCCTGAACGACCACGACTGCCGTTCCGAGCGACTGGAGTCGCCGCTCGAAGACGATGTTCGCATTGTCGCCGGACTGGTTCCGGCGTACAAGGAAACCGAGGAGGCCCACCGCGAGGCCGCCGACAGCCACATGTTCGACGCGCGACTGGCGCACATTCACGACCAACTCGTGGAGATGCGCGACGCGCTCCGCGTGGGGGACTTCGACCGCGTGTTCGAAACGGCCGAACACGACTCGCTGTCGCTCGCCGCGACGACGATGACCGGCCCGGCGGGGTGGGTGTACTGGAAGCCCGAAACGCTCGAAATCTTCGACACGGTTCGGGAACTCCGCAACGAGGAGGGAATTCCCGTCTACTACTCCACCGACACGGGGGCGAGCGTGTACGTCAACACGACGGCCGAGTACGTGGACGAGGTGGAGGACGCCATCGCCGACTGCGGCGTCGAGACCATGAGTTGGAAGGTCGGTGGACCGGCCCAAATCCTCCCCGAGGAAGACGCGCTGTTCTGAGACCGAGAGACCGACCGATTTTCGACCTCCCGTTTTATGCGGGGAGTACGCCTTTCACCTTCCCGCTCGTTATGCTTCGCATGCAGATCGCAGTTCTCGGCGCTGGCTACGCCGGTCTGGCCCTCGCTCGGAAACTCGAAAAAGAACTTCCCGACGGGACGAATCTGGTCGTCGTCGAGGAGACCGGACACCACCTCGTCCAACACGAACTCCATAGGGTCATCCGACGGCCGTCGCTCGCCGACCAAATCTCGATTCCGCTGACCGAGGTTCTCGACTGCGAGGTACGCGAAACCCGCGTCGAGTCGGTGAACCCGAACGAGGGAACCGTCGTCCTCGCGGACGACGCCGACGACGAACTCGGCTACGACTACGCCGCCGTCTGCCTCGGTGCCGAAACCGCCTTCTACGACCTTCCCGGCGTCGAGGAGCACGCGATTCCGTTGAAGCGACTCGAACACGCCGAAGAGATTCGGGAGGGGTTCCTGGATGCCGACGGCGGACGCGTCGTGGTCGGCGGTGCGGGGCTATCGGGCGTGCAAGTCGCGGGCGAATTGGCTGCCCTCGCCGACGAGGAACTGATGGACGTCGAACTCGTCCTGCTCGAACAGTTCGACCACATCGCACCCGCGTTCCCGGCCAACTTTCAGGAAGCGGTCCGGGAGCAGCTCGAAGCGCGCGACATCGAGATTCGAACCGGGACGGCCGTCGAACGGGCCGACGACGGGACGATCACGCTGGCGGACGGCGAGACGCTGGACTACGACGAGTTCGTCTGGACGGGCGGCATCCGCGGGTCGGACGCGATGGACGGAGACCGTGCCCGCGTCGATAGCACGCTTCGACTCGGCGACGAAACCTTCGTCCTGGGCGATGCCGCACAGGTCGTGGACGGCGACGGCGAGGCGGTCCCGGCGAGCGCACAGTCGGCCGTGCGGGAAGCGCGCGTCGTCGCCAACAACATCGTTCGATTGGTCGAAGAGGAGGACCGAGACGACGTGTTCGACCCGCGGCTCGACCAGTTCACGTTCAACTCGCCGGGATGGCTCGTCTCGGTCGGCGACGGTGCGGTCGCACAGGTCGGCCCGACGGTCGTCACCGGGACGGCGGCAAAGGCACTCAAAGCGACGGTCGGCGCTGGATACCTCTCGTCGGTGGGTGCGGTTCGAAACGCGGTCGATTTGATCGGAGAAGAGTTGGGCGACTAGACTCCCGGAATCCCGAGCGAGGAGAACGTCAGGACGTCCAGGATGGCCAGCACGTAGGTGATGACGACGACCGAGAGCCAGCCGATGAGGCCGATCCCGATGGCGTTGCCCCAACCGCCGGGGTAGCGCCAGTTGATGACCCAGATCCACGCGACGAGGATGACGATCCAGCCGAACAGCCAGCCGAGCAGTACCGCGACGATTCCACCGATGACCGAGCCGACGATGGCAGTGATGAGCGCGTAACCGTAGTCGTCCGTTCCCGTGACGACCCGCGCACCGATGTAAATGCCGAGGGCACCGATGAGCAGGCTCACGATGAAGCCGACGACTGAACCGATGAGGGATAGCATCGTGATTCCCTTTACGACGAACCTGTTTTTATATGAACCGCTTGTGGTTCGGCCGAAGGGTGGGGCCGAAGGGTCAAGCCGAAATATGTATACCGAACGAATCCAGCATCAACTTTAAGGTACTGGCTCCTCCTTGGCTCATCATGGCACGCGAACCAACACTCGACACGATACTGCTTGGCGCAGTCGGGGCCGGTGCCGCGGCGATAGTCGGAACCCGCGCACTGGAGTACTACCGGGAGCGTTATCGTCGCTCGGGACCCTCCGTCGTCTGCACGGAATGCGGCGAGGAGATGCCCATCGACGACGTTCTCGACCCGACAGTCACCTGCGCATGTGCGACCAGTAACATTCGAACGGACTGAGAAACCGCTACTCGGACGGATTGAGAATTCACTGCGTGCCACGACGTTCACTTTTGAGACGAAATCGGGACGGGGAGTTAGGCGCGGCACAAACTGCCGCGAAGTCCCCACTCGGTTACTCCGATGAAGAGTAGGAGAACGCCACGACGAGCCATCGCCCCGTTTGGGAGCAGCGCGTCGGCGAATAGCCCGGTCGAATCCGACGGTTGGTACCCAACACGGTCGATTCCGACGAATCTATCGGCCAGGAGGCCGAACGTCGAAACGAACAGATGGCAACCGAACCCGACTCCGAAGAACCCACCGACAGGCCCGACCACCCCGTGTTGCTGTTCGACGGCGTCTGTAACCTCTGTAACGCTGTCGTTCGGTTCACGGTGCGGTTCGACGAGGCGGGAACGTTCCGCTTCGCGCCGCTTCAGTCCGAAGTCGGCCAGTCGCTCCTCTCCCACCACGACCTCCCAACCGACGAGTTCGACTCGTTCGTGCTCGTGGACAGCGAGAACTGTTACACCCGTTCGACCGCCGCGCTTCGCGTCTGTCGGGAACTCGACGGACCGTGGCCGCTTCTGTACCCGCTTATCTATCTTCCCGAGGCATTTCGTGACCTGGTGTACGACCTGATAGCGAAATACCGCTACCGGATCTTCGGCCGAAAGGACGAATGTCCGATACCACCCCCCGAAATCCGCGAGCGGTTCGTGGAGCGCTCGCTCGACTCCGTTTGATTCGCTATTCTTGACTCCGTTTGATTCGCTATTCGGGACGTTTGACGTCCCCTACTCACGTTTGACCGTCCTTACTCTCCGGTTTGTTCTTCCCTACCAGCACGTTTGAGCTCCCCTACCCAGTGGGTAGGTACCTTCTTCCCGTCCGTTCGCACCCACTGATTCACCGGTAGGACAACGCACATCGGCCACAGGCCGCGTATAACAATGGTTCGGTACCGCCAGTTGAATTTCAGTGAGAACGGATGAACGAAAGGCCACACCGAATCGAGTCAGGATGTCGTTCCGGAGAACGGGTCGCCCAACCGCCGCCATCGAACGGTCGGACTAACGACCACTACGCTGGAACTACGGACGAGAAGGGAGAACGGGTGGTTTCCGGAGGGAAAGGCACATGGTAGGGTTGTTCGGGGCGTTCGGTCCCCGAAGGGTCGGCTTAGACGAGTTTCCGAGCATGCAGTGGGGAGGAGAGCGAACCGACTCGTTCGCCGACGAACGGGTCGCCGTGACTAGCGGGTTCCATCGACTCCTCGCCGACGAGCAACCCGTCCGAACCGTCACCGGCGACACGCTGGTGTGGATCATCGGCGACGTGTACGGCTTCGAGCGGAACGGCTCCTACCAAGCACGCCCGGACTCCATCGACACCCCGACGTACTGTGCGAACCTGTACGAGTCGTACGGTATCGATTTCGTCGAAGGGGTAAACGGACAGTTCGCGGGCATCGTCTACGACCGCGAGAAAGGAACCGTCTCCCTGCTGACCGACCGACTGGGTTCGTATCCCCTGTTCCACACCCACGTGGGCGACACCCTGGTGTGTTCGACTGACATTCAGACGCTCGCCGAATACCCCGGCGTCGACCCCGAATTCGACCGCGACTATCTCGCGGAGTACCTCGCGCTCAAACGGTCGTTCGGCGTGACGACGCCGCTCTCCGGGGTCGAAAAGTTCCCACCCGCGTCGGTCACGACCGTCGACCTCGACGGAAACACGACGGAGTCACGTTGTTACTGGCGGCCCGAATTCACCCCGCGAGACGAACCGTTCGAGAACTTCGTCGAGGAGTTCGTCTCGCGGTTCCGGCAAATCATCGACGAATGGGTACGGGAGGACCGAACCTACGGACTGCTGTTGAGCGGCGGGAGCGATTCGCGCCTGGTGATGGCCGCGATGGACCAGCCAGTGATCGGCTTCCACATGAACGACTGGCGAAACCGCGAGGCGCGAATCGCCGACCGAATCGCGGCGGCCGCCGGGAACGAACTCCTCTTCCTACCCCGCACCGACGACTACCGACGGCGAAGTTTGGAGCGTAACCCGCCGCTCTCGAACTTCGACGGGTGGTACAAACAGGGGTATCCGACGGGGTTCGCGGAGGAACTCACCGGAACGGTGGACGTGCTCCTCTCGGGTCTGTACGCCGATACCCTGTTCAAGGGCCACCAGATACCGTCGCCGAAACTGTCGCTCGGTTCGTTCGGGAACGTCACACTTCCCGTCGAAGATCAGATTCGGACGATCGACGAGTTCATCGACGGACTGGCGGTCGAGACGCCGAGCTATTTCGACGGCGATGTGGACGTCGAATCGGTCCTCCGGGAGAACATCTCCGTCACGGCGGACGGCGAGATCGACCATCACGGGGTCCGATACCGGTCGATGCGGGAACTCGTCCTCTGTGGCGAGTACTATCCGCTATCGAACGACACCGAACTCATCTACACGAACAGCCTCCGACAGCTTCGACCGTACCGGACGCCGTTCCTCGACAATCGTCTCATCGACCTCCATCTCTCGATGCCCATCCGGTATCAGCTTCGGCGCAACCTCATGCACCGCGCCATCGAGCGGTTCGATTCGCGTCTCGCCGCCGTTCCTCATTCGGAATCCGGCGTTCGAATCGACCGCTCGTTCCCGGTCGAATACGCCGGGAAACACCTGAACGCGCTTCGGTGGAAGCTCTTCGAGAGGGAGGAGCCGCCGCGACCGTGGTGTACGCACGGACCGTGGCCCGACGACGAGGAGTTCGTGCGGCAAAGCGAGTTCGTTCGGGACGCGCTCGCGGACGACCGGGACCTCGTGGACTCCCTCCCCTTCCTCGACTGGGACGGCGTGAACCGATGCTACGAGGACCACCTCGGCGGCGAGGACAACGCCGTCGAACTGTACACGCTGTTGACCCTGTTGGAGATGCCGGTCACGAAACGGATCGGTGGTGACGCGGATGCTGGCGGGACCGCGTTGAGCGCCCCCTCCGGACCCACCACCGAGCGACCACGTCTTCGACTGCCGACCGCCGACGGAGGTGACGGGAAGTGAGCGAGGACGGGTTGGACGTGCTGGTGATCGGTCTCGACGGGGCGTGCGGCCCGATTCTCGAACCTCTGTTCGAGAAGGGAGCACTCCCGAACCTCGAATTGCTGTTCGACGACGGAGTGTCAGGCCCGCTCGAATCCCAACTCCCGCCGTGGACGCCGAGCGCGTGGCCGTCACTGTTTACCGGAGTGAATCCCGGCAAGCACGGCGTGTTCAGCTTTCTGGACTACGAGGGGTACGACTGGAACGTGGTAGACGGCGACGACGTTCGGGCCGAACCGCTCTGGGGACACCTCTCCCGGAACGGGATCAGGAGCGTCGTCGTCAACGTCCCGGTCACGCATCCGCCACGCGACTTCGAGGGCGCGCTCGTGCCGGGATACATGGCTCCGGAATCACCGGCATGTCACCCCGAGAATCTGCTCGCCGAACTCCGCGATGAGATCGGGGAGTACCGGATCTATCCCGACACGACCGACGCGACACCCGAGGAGGCCGCCGCCGAGTATCGTGACGTCGTGAAGACCCGCGGTGCGGCATTCCGGTATCTCACCGACCGCTTCGAGCCCGATTTCGGCTTCGTGCAGTTCCAGCAGACCGACACCGTGTTCCACGAGTTCCCCGGCGAGCGGGAAACGATCGAGGCGGTGTACGAGGCCGTCGACGAGCAGGTCGGGGAAATCCTCGACGCGACCGACCCCGACACCGTCCTCGTCGTCAGCGACCACGGGATGGGGGAGATGACGGGGACGGGGTTCTACGTCAACGAGTTCCTCGCGGATCACGGCTACACGGCCGTCTCACAGGGTGGCGAGGGCATGCCGTCGTGGGTTCCGACCCGGGAGTCGAAACTCAGGAACGGCGGGGACG
>NZ_JBAWAC010000513.1:0-2712 GCF_049589095.1 Haladaptatus sp.
ACGCTCCACGATTGCACCGACGAGCAAGCCGACGACGAGTCGATGGAGAGTTACGGCCCGCGAAAGGCCGAGTGTGACCGCGTCTGCTTCGCCGCCGCCGATTCCGGGGTGAACGCCATAGTCGTCCGACCCATGCTCATCTACGGTCCGTACGACTACACGGAGCGATTCGACTACTGGCTCCATCGCGTCGCGACATTCGACCGCGTTCTCGTACCGGGCGATGGCGGGAGCCTGCTTCACCGGGCCTACGCCATCGACGGTGCTCGCGCCCTGCGAATCGTCGCCGAGCGCGGGACGCCCGGCGAGGCGTACAACCTCGCCGACCGCGAGACGATGTCGCTCGACGGCTCGCTGGAACTCGCGGCCGACGCCATGGACACGGCGGTCGAACTCGTCCACGCCAGCGAGCGGGAATTGGAAACACACGGCCTCTCGTCCGCCGACTTCCCGCTGTACACGCCGACGCCGTTTCTGGCATCGACCGAAAAACTCGGGTCCCTCGGATGGGAGTCCACGCCGCTTTCCGAAACCGTCGCTCGAACCGTCGAGGAACACCTCGAATCCGGACGAATCGGCGAGGATGTCGGACCGGATCGCGAGAAAGAGGAAGCCGTGCTCGACGCGCTCGTCGAGTGAATCGACGATTCCGTTGCTTCGATTCGGCGATGAGACATCGCCGAATCGAACTCATCGAACGCGGAACTCGAATCCGTTCGCGTCCCCCGTTTCGTCGCCAAGCACGCTCGCCACGCCTGCGCCGAACGAGTAGGCGATGCCCCGCGCGCCGAGGTTCAACCGACGTCGGAGCGGCGGCGTCGGTTCGAACTCCTGCACCGACACTTCGCTCACGCCGAGTTGCTCGGCCAGTCGTGCTTCGACGTCCTCCCGCGTCCCGATCTCGTCCACGAGACTCAGTTCGCGCGCTTCCTCGCCGAGGTACACGCGGGCTTCAGTCTCCCGAACCGTCTCGGGATCGAGGTCTCGTCCGGCGACCACGCGCTCCACGAAGTCGTCGTACAGGCCGTCGATTATTCCCTGCAAGTAGTTGCGTTCGTCCCCGTCCAACTCCTTCAAGGGGACTCCGGCGTCCTTGTACCTGCCCGCCGCCAGTCGCTCGTAGGAGAGGCCGACCCTGTCGGCGAGTTCGGACGCGTTCACCCGCGAACCGATGACGCCGATGCTGCCGACGATGCTGGCGTCGCGGGCGAACAGTTCGTCACACCCGCTCGCGATCCAATAGCCGCCGCTGGCACACGTATCCGTGGCGTACGCTATCGTGGGGCCGTCGAACCGCTCGGCCGCGAGGCGAATATCCTCGCTGGGAACGACCTCGCCGCCGGGCGTGTTCAACCGCAACAACAGTCCGTTCGCGTTCGTGTCGTCGTTGGCCCGGTCGATCTGTTCCACGATTTCGTCGGCTGGCGTTCCACCTCTGGAGGGGAACCCGCCACCGCCACCGTCCCGACGTATCGGCCCTTCCACGGCGACTTCCGCCACGTCGTACGACGGAAACCGCTGGGCCGCGAACCGGGCGGCTGCTCGCGCTCCCATGACTCCCGCGAGCAGTACGAACACGATTCCCACCACGTCCGCGAGGTCGTAGGCATAATCGAGAAACAGCCACCACGCGACGACGACTGTCAGCACTGTTCCGCCAAAGACGATCGCGAGCCGTTGCCCACGACCACCCCCGTTCGACGAGCGTCCGCTTGCCATATCGATAGATGGGTGGGCGACGGCGTTAAAAGTTCGCTAGCAAAGGGTCAGCAGATTATAGCAGACCGGTCTTCTGGAGCTTCATGAGGTCCTCGGTGTCGAGGGTCTCTCCTTCCTTGAACTGCTGGTAGATTTCCTCGGCCTCGGCCTTGGCCTCTTCTCGCTCCTTGGCCTTCTCGGATTTGCGCTCCTTTTCCTCTTTCTTGTCGAGTTCGCGCAGACGCTTCTGGACGCGGACGAAGTCCTCGTGGTGCTGGTCGGCGGCTTCCTGGGCTTCCACGAAGTTCTCGTGCATCGCGTCGGCGTCGTCACGGATGTCGTCGGCTTCGCGGTAGGCCTCGATCATCTTGTTGTGATGCTGCTGGGCCTGGTCCGCGAGTTCCGTCACTTTCTCGTGGTGCGTGCTCGCTTCGGCACGAACCTCCTCTGCCTCCTCGACGAGCTCTTCGAGGTCGTCGCTCTGATCGAGCTTTTCCTTGCGGCTCGTGTACTCGTCGCGCTTGGCCTCGATCTTCTCGATGAGTTCGCGCTCGTCCTCCGTGGAGAGAACTTCCGTCTGCTGTTTGAACTCAAGCTCTTCGATTTCCTTCTTGAGCTGCTCCAAATCCTTTCCCTCGTCGAGTTCGAGGTCGGATTTGCGGTCCTCGACGCGGTCGAACAGTTTGTTCGCCTCGGCGTTGAGTTCGTTGCGCTTCTTTTTGTGTTCCTGAACTTGCTCGTTCAGTTCGTCACGCTTTTCTCGGTGTTCTTGGGCCTCATCCACCTTTTCTCGTGTGCTCGCGTTCAAGTCATCACGCTTGGACGCGCGTTTGCTCGCCTTCTGATTCAGCTCGTTTCGTCGGTCTCGGAGCTGTCCTGCGAGTTTAATGAGTTCACCTTTCGACTTGTTCTGAAGATCCTCTTCTGTTACGCTTACCATTCTTAGTTAAACCTCGGTTCCTTCCACTCCGGCAAATGATAGCATCGCTACTCTTCTACGAGTTCCAACCATCC
>NZ_JBAWAC010000514.1:0-2792 GCF_049589095.1 Haladaptatus sp.
CCAGAACCCGTCGTTCGCTTTCATCATGGAACCGCACTCGTCACAGAACTCCATTGTTGTCCCGGACTAACAAACGCGGCCATTTAAGTCGCGTGCTTTTTCTCACCCAGTGGAATCAGCCCTCTCCTTCTGATTGGTACGGTTCGCCGACCGCCTCCCTCGGCAGGACGTTGTTGATCTCGGCTTCGAGGTCGCGAGCGGACTCGTACTCCAACTGATCGGTTTCGGCGATGAGTTCGCCGAGGTTCCGCTCGCCCTCGGCGAGCACGAGGATCGTGTCGTCCAGTTCCACGGCCGCATCGTCGCGCGGAATGGGATAGGAGAGTTCCCGAAACACCGTCTCGACGCGGTTGTACTTGACTCTCTGTGCCATGATACATAGACGGTCGGGTCGTCCTTAGCTGTTATCACGAACCATGGTTTTGTCGTCCCACGGTGGGGAATAATTCGCGGATAGAAGACATCTAATTCCTGCATACGACGGTGTGGCGAATTCATGTCAGGACGGCCGCCATCACAACTGTCTTCACCGTGCGGCCGATATTCCGTATCGAATGTTCGATATCGACAGACGAGTCCTAGCGCTGGCGATAGCGCGGATGGCCGACTCGGCCGGGAACTCGTTTCTCATCGTCGTTCTGCCGCTCTACATCACCAGTGGCGTGATTACCGGCGATGCGTTCGGGCTGACCGCGACGGCCATCACCGGTATCGTCCTCTCCCTGTTCGGGTTCTTGAACAGTTTCACCCAACCGTTTGCGGGCTATCTCTCGGACAAATCCGAGCGCCGAAAGGTGTTCATCCTGCTCGGGTTGGCGATTCTGGCGCTGACTAACTTCTCGTACTCGCTGGCGAGCAGTTATCCGGTTCTCATCGCCATCCGAGCGGTGCAGGGAATCGGCGTCGCGTTCACCATCCCGTGTACCATCGCGCTCGTCAACGACCTCGCGTCGAAGGAAAACCGGGGCGGAAACATGGGTCTCTTCAACACGTTCCGTCTGCTCGGGTTCGGAGCGGGACCGATCGCGGCCGGTGCATTGGTCCACCAAGGACCGTATCAGCTCGCGGGCATCGACATCACCGGTTTCGAAGCCGCCTTCTACATCGCTTCGGCGGGGGCACTCATCAGCTTCCTGCTCGTCACGCTCCTCGTGAGCGACCCTGAATCGACCGACGCCGAGGCGGCCGACGACTTTTCCATCTCGATTCTGGACTCGCGCGGCGGTCTCGACCCCATCTTCACGCTCGCGCTCGCCTCGCTGTTCATGGCCATCAGTATCGCCCTGCTCTCGACGCTGGAGACGACCATCAACCAACGACTCGACCAGAACGAACTCTGGTTCGGCATCGAGTTCGCGGCGTTCGTCCTCGCACAGGTCGCCCTGCAGACGCCTATCGGACACGCGAGCGACCGCTACGGCCGCCGTCAGTTCATCATCGTCGGACTCGTCCTGCTCGTCCCCGCGACGATCGTACAGGGCTTCGTGACCACCCCGATGCAGATGCTCATCGCGCGACTCGCCCAAGGCGTCGCGGGTGCGTTGGTATTCGCCCCGGCGCTCGCGTTGGCGGGCGACATCGCACGCAAAGGCCAGTCCGGAACGCAACTCTCCTTGCTGACGATGGCGTTCGGTCTCGGCACCGCCATCGGCCCGCTCTCGTCGGGATTCCTCGTCAAGTTCGGTTTCCCGGTGCCGTTCGAGATCGGCGGCGTGCTCGCGGCCATCGGTGCCGTCCTGGTCTACACGCAAGTCGAGCAGGTCCAACCGTCCTCAGGTGCCAAGCCCACGCCGCAGGACTGAGAAAACAGTACTTTCGTCCGATTATTATTCGTCGTTATTCGAACTCCGGCTCCCTGTCCTCCACGAACGCAGCCATCCCTTCCCGCTGGTCGTGCGTGCCGAACAGCGAACTCCAGAGCCGACGCTCGTAGCGCAGTCCGGCCGACTGGGTTCCCTCCTGCACCTGATTCATCGCCTCCTTCGCGGCTTGGAGGGCGTACGCCGGGCGTTCCGCGAGGTCGGTCGCCATCTCGTCGATACGGTCGTCCAGTTCGTCGGGCGCGACGACCTCACCGACCAACCCCATCTCGTTGGCGTCTTGGGCGTCGATTCGTTCCCCGAAGAAGATGAGCCGTCGCGCCAACTCGTCGCCGACCAAGCGCGAGAGGCGCTGTGTCCCGCCCCATCCGGGAATGATGCCGAGATCGATCTCCGTTTGGCCGATGACCGCGTTCGTGCTCGCCACCCGAAGGTCACAGGCCAGTGCGAGTTCGCACCCGCCGCCGAACGTGTAGCCGTTGATGGCCGCGATGACCGGCGCGGGGAACGACTCCAGCGAATCCGCAATCTCGTGTCCAAACTCCGCGTACTCCTGTGCGTCCGTGACCGAGAGGTCCTGCATGTAACTGATGTCGGCCCCGGCGATGAACGCCTTCTCGCCAGCCCCCGTCAGGACGAGCGCGCGGGCACCGTCGGCCTCTGCCTCCGAAATCGCCTCCCGGAGCGCGTGGAGCGTCTCGACGTTCAGCGCGTTGAGTCGGTCGGGTCGGTCCACCGTGACGGTCGCCACGCCGTCCGAAAAGTCGTATCGTACCGTGTCCCATTCGGGCATGCCTGAACCCTCTCGTGGTGTTCGGTTAATCATTACGGACGGATGGCGGAGAGGAAATGGATGATGAGAACGAGTTTTCGAGAAGAGGACAGCAACTGGTAGGTGAAACCCACGCCGCTCGCTACGCACAGGAGTGTTTGATTGATGTGTGATTACAGTTCCTGAGAAGCAGACCACCC
>NZ_JBAWAC010000515.1:0-11630 GCF_049589095.1 Haladaptatus sp.
CCGCCGCTCGTCGTTGATTTCTGGCGGTCGTTCATCGACGGCGGGGCCGAACGCTTTCGACCACCTGAAGTGGGCGGTCTCTCCGCCGAGGCCGGAAATCGGGTGTACGTCGATTTGACGCCGCTCGTTCGACTCGCACCGCTCCGAGGGCGGATACCCGACGCGTTGTCGTTCCTCAGCGAACCGGCGTCCGATGGCCTCCGGGAGGTTCTACGGGAGCGGGAGGACGACATCCCGGAACGCGGCGTCGGAGCGGGATGGGTGCGAATACTCCGAGCGATTCGACGCGGGAAGCCGTCGCTTCGCCCCATCGTGTCGCAAGCGCTGTTCGAGTTCGTGCACTCGCTCGTGTTCGGCGTTCCGGATCTCGACGAACTGTGGGCGTGGAGCGATTCGTGGGGAACGGAACGGGCGAGAAAACTCCGCTCGCCGCAAACGATGGACGGACGGGTTCGAGCGATCTTCGAGGAGGTCGACATCGTCGCCTTCCTGAGATATATCGCACCGAAAGGGGCGGCCGCCCTTCCGGGCGTCCTCGCGGGACGGTTGCTCGGGAGAACCTTCCCCGACGCCACGGACGAACTGGACGCCATCGGGAAGGGATTCGAGGACGAAGTCGTCACGCGAATGAACGTCGAACTCGGGGAGTTGGCGACGCTCGCCGGGAACGCACCGGAAGTGAAGACGGCGCTCGATTCGGGCGCGTCGCTGGACGAGATAGCACCCCTCCGAGGAGGCGAGGAGTTCGTGGAGACGTTCGACTCGTTCATCGACCGATTCGGCCACCGAGCCACGGGTGAAATCGACTTGCGTCGGCCGCGGTGGCGCGACGACCCGTCGGTGCTCCTCTCGACGATTCGGAACAACGTCGGCGAGGAACGCGGAAGTCGGGAGCATCTGGCGGAACTGCAACGCCGCGCGGCGACCGCCCAACGCCGACTGGAAGCGCGAGCGAACCACGGACTACTGGGGTCACTTCGAAAACTCGCCGTCCGTCACCTGATTCGAAGCTACCGGAAGGCGATGCCGTTCCGAGAGTTCCCGAAACAGGGGATGGCTCGCGTGTTCGCCGCGGTCCACGAGATTTGTTCGGAGGCCGGGGAGACGCTGGCGGAACGCGGGAGCCTCGACCGCCCGGACGACGTCTGGTTCCTCCGACGTCACGAACTTCTCGCCATGGTGGACGGCGTCCCACTCGACGTGGACGTCGAATCACGGCGACGGACCCACGAACGCTACACGACGATGACAGCACCGCCGTTGCTGACCAGCGAGGGCGAACAGCCGACGGCCGCGCGAAATCGGGATTTCGATGGAACGACACTCGTCGGGACGGCCGTCTCCGCGGGTGTGATCGAAGGGACGGCCCGCGTCGTCCGCGACCCGTCCGAGGGAAGCCTCGAACCGGGCGAAATCCTCGTCGCGCCGTCCACCGACCCGGGTTGGACGCCGCTCTTTCTGAATGCGGCGGGACTCGTCATGGAAGTCGGCGGGCGGATGACGCACGGCGCGCTCGTCGCTCGGGAGTACGGAATTCCGGCGGTCGCTTCCGTCACGAGTGCGACGGAGGAGATTCACACCGGCGACCGGATTCGCGTCGATGGGAAAAACGGCACCGTCGAGCGGTTGTAAGATCGAAGCTGGAAATTCGAGAATCGACAAGAAAGTCGTGGCTAGTCGTGGTTAGTCGTCGTCTTCGATGGCACCGCCGTCCGCCGCGGCGCGCATCTCGGCACCTGACTCCTCTTTCAACTCGTTGTTCGGAAGCACGAGCGAGACGAGGAGACTCATACCGAGAACACCGACGCCGACGAGGAAGACGGCGTGGAAGGAGTCCACGAGCGCTTGCATGACCTGCTGTTGTAACTGCGGCGAAAGCTGGTGGATGGCCTGCGGACTCTGCGAGACGGCACCCACATCGACGCCGTTCGGAAGCGCGTCGCGCAGTTCGGCCGTGAGCTGCCGATTGAAGACGATACCGAACGCGGAGACGCCGAGCGCGCCGCCGAGATTTCGTCCGAAACTGTACAGCGAACTCACTTCGCCGATGTCGTCACCGCTCACCGCGTTCTGGATCGCCGTCGAGAGCGTAGGGAGCGTCATTCCCATGAGACCAGTGACGAGCATGTACGATGTGGTCTGAAGCGAGGAAACTCCCACACCCATGGTCGAGAGCAGGTAGCACCCAACCAAACTGACGACCAATCCGGCGACGGTGATGAATTTGTATCGGCCGATTCGGCTCATCAGTTGGCCACCGATCATCGCACTAACGATGAATCCCACGAAAAGCGGCATGAGGAGAAGTCCGGTGTTCGTTCCGCCCTTTCCGAGAACCATCTGCATGAACACCGGGATATAGTTGACGACACCCATCAGGACACCACCGATTAACACGGCGAGAACGGTTATCAGAAGGACCGACCGGTTACGGAACAGTTCGAGCGAGATCATCGGTTCCTCGATACGCCGTTCCTGCACGACGAACAGGACGGTTCCGACGACGGTGACGGCCGCGAGTCCGAGTATCTGCCACGATCCCCACGCGTACTGGTCGCCACCCCACGACGTGAGCGCGACGAGCGCAGAAACGGCGATGACGATGAGTCCCGCGCCCTCGTAGTCGATCCGATGGCTCTCGTTCGGGACGGGCACGTCGAGGCCGATTTGAATCAACGCCAGCGCGATAATCCCGAGCGGGATGTTGATGTAAAAGATCCACTGCCAGGTGAATTGGTCCGTGAGAACCCCACCGAGTAGCGGCCCGCCGATGAGCGCAGACCCGTTGACGAGTTGGAGGTAACTCATGTACTTGCCGCGTTCTCGGGGGGTGAAGATGTCACCGATGCCCGCCATCGCCATGGCCATGAGACCACCGCCGCCGATTCCCTGAAGCCCGCGGAGCAACGCGAGTTGTACCATCGACTGGGAGAGTCCGGACAACGCGGACCCCACGAGGAAGATAACGATGGCTATCTGCGTGAGCAGTCGGCGGCCGTAGATGTCGGAGAGTTTCCCGTACAGGGGCGTGACGGCCGTGGACGTGACGAGGTACGCGGTTACGACCCAGAACAGTTGATCGAGCGAACCGAACTCGGATGCTATCGTCGGAAGCGCGGTCGCGACGATGGTCTGGTCGAGTCCGCCGAGCAACATCGAGAGGCCCAATCCCGCGAACGCGACGTATTTCGTCCTGTCCGACAGCGACGACGCAGTTCCCGTCTTACCCATCGTAATTCTCTCCGTTACTACCGCAACGATTCCCCGAATCGGGGGACGATTTCGTCTTTGTCATCGACCGACCGAACGTTCGGTCGGTATTTATGATTTTTGGAACTTCCCTACCGAACGTTTGGTTCGTCGACGGGCGGATTTACCGAATCGGTACGCTCAAACGGGTTCCGACCGAACATTCGGTAGAATGGAGTACGATACGGCATTCGACGGCGAGCCATCCAGCGGGCGCGAGAAGATTTTGCTGGCAGTGTATCACGTCATCAAGAGCGAAGGATACGACGGCATCTCGATCCAGCGAATCGCCGACGAGGCGGGACTGAGCAAGGCGACGGTCTACCACCATTTCGACAACAAGAGCGAACTCATGCTCTCTTTCTACGAATTTGCCTCGGAGGAGTTCGGAAAGCGAATTACCCAACTGAGCATCTCCGACCCCGTCAAACGGCTGTACGCGACGGTCGACCGGTTCGTCCTTGGTCGAGTACCGGACGACGCCGTCGACCGATTCCCCACGATAGATAGTAACGAACTCGGCGAAGAAGACCCGCTACGGGCGCTCATCGAGGTACGGGCTCAAGGCGTTCACGAGGAGGCATACCGGGAGCGAATCAGCGCCCTCGATCGGTCGATTCGAAACGAACTCGTCACGTCCATCAGCGATGGAATCGAGCAGGAGAAGATTCGCGACGTAGACCCCGAACGGACAGCCGGTTCCCTTTACACGTTGTTACTCGGAGGGCTTCTCCAACGAGCGACGACCGACGACGCCGACCTCGAAGCGGTCCGTGACGACGCCTACGAATTCATCGACCGGTTGCTCGTCGAGTGAATCGAGCGCCGAAAGACAGAGGTCTTCCTCCGACCGGACGACGTTATTCGAGCGTCACGGGAAGCAGCTCCACGCCGTAAATTTCCCTCGACGCCGGGGAGAGGTCGGTCGTATCCACGTCCACGATGTCGAACGTATCGAATAGGATGGTAAATCCGACCTCCGCTTCGAGGCGAGCGAGCGGCGCGCCGAGACAGTAGTGGATTCCCTGTCCGAACGCGAGATGGCTGTTCGGACGACGGGTCGGGTCGAACGTGTCGGGCGAGTCGAACTTCCGTTCGTCGCGGTTCGCGGAGCCAACCCATGCAACGACCTCGTCCCCTTCCCTGATGGTTTTCCCACCAAATTCGACGTCCTGCCGAGCGAATCGTTCGAGATGTTGAACGGGCGAACGATAGCGGAGCACCTCTTCGACGGCGGAACCGAGGGGAATCTCCTCGTTCTGAACGTCGTCCAATAGGTCGTGCTCGTCGAAACACCAGATCGCGTTCGTCAGGAGGTTCGTCGTGGTAACGTTTCCCGCGATCAGGAGGAGGATGCACAGCGAGACCATCTCAGGTCCGCTCAGTGCGGATTCCCCCGACTCCGCGGTCGCAATGGCAGTGAGGAGGTCGTCGCGGGGGTCCTTGCGGCGCTCCTCGAAGAGCGTTCCGAAGTACTCGCTCATCTTCATCATTCCCTCCTCGGGACTCAGTCCGTCCTCGTCCCGCGCCGAGGAACCGATGAAGGCATCGGACCACCGCTTGAACGTCGCCCGATCCTCGCGCGGGACGCCCAGCACGCCCGCGATGACGTCGACGGGGAATGGGTAGGAGAACGCCTCCACGAGGTCGGTTCGTCCCGGTTCGATGTCGGCGACGAGTTCTTCCGCGATGGCTTCGACCCGAGGGCGATACGACCGTATCGCGTCGGCTTGGAAGTGCTCGTTCACGACCGACCGAATGCGGTCGTGCTTCGGCGGGTCGGTCGCAATCAGCATTTCGCCGAACGAACCGCGTTCCTGTTCGCCCGCTTCCGACTCGGGACTACTCGGTTCGTCAGTGGATTGGAACTCCATCGACGACGAAAACCTGTCGTGTCCCTTGAGAACGCGACGAACGTCGTCGTATCTGAACACGTCCCACACACCGCGGTCCGGATCGAAACGAACCGGTGCCTCGTCGCGCATCTCGCGGTACCACGAAAACGGGTCGAGCCGCACTTCGTCGGTGCGGAGCGCCGCTGGCGATTCGTTCTCCAGAGCGTCGTTCGATTTTTCGCTCATTAACCAACCGAACGTTCGGTCGGCATTTAGCTTTGGCGGTATCTCGCCGCGGTTCGACACCGCGCCGAGGATAGCGGTCGGTGGGAGCGACCCGTGTCCCTTCGAAGAGAAAAGCGACCGAACGGAGAGCTACGATATTCGAATTATGCGAATCGGTATTTGTATAATTTTTATAATATACTCAATTAACTATTTTAATAGTCAAAATATAATCCCCTTTGGAGTATGAAAGACGATCCGTCCGCGGGACACAGCAACAAACGCACCAATAGACGAAACGACTGGGGACGCGTGGAACACCAGTGGAACAGAAACGAGCTGAACGCGGACGTCGATTACGGGCAATGGCAACCGTACGGAACGAAGAGTGGTTCCACGTCGACCAGCTATTCGATCAGCGTGAGCGTGGGATATCAGGCGGCATACGCCACTGCCGGAATTTCGTGGTCGTACAGCCAACCGAACGTCGAAGTCGTGGACGAATCGTCCCCGGACCGCGAGTTCAACCAGTGGCACCTGAAGGTGAACGCGGATTGGGGGGACGATACACGTACGAACTTCATCGGCTTCAAACCGTCGAGCGTGGTGACGATGGACAACAGGGAACCGTCGATGGGCGGAAAAGAGATCTGCGAACTACAAGTCTCGGGGCGGTTCGATAACGGAGTCGACCACTACCAACGGCTGTACTCCGGCTGGTACAAACCGACGTTGGTCCCGGCCTGATTCCACGAGCGCCAGTAGCGCTGTCGCGACCACTCTTTCGAACCGACATTCGTTTTTCGGTACGCACACCGCCACGACACCACCACGGAAGTTCACTCAAACCCGACGTTGATGCTCTTGGTTTGGGTATACTCATCGAGGGTTTCAAACGCAGTCTCACGACCGGTTCCGGATTGCTTGTAGCCCCCGAACGGCTGGCCAGCTTGAAATTCATTGTAGGTGTTGATCCAGATATTACCCGCTTCGATATCGCGAGCCGTCTTATAGGCACGATCCAAATCGCTCGTGATGATTCCCGCTGCGAGACCGAACTGCGTGTCGTTCGCCAATTCGATCATGGTATCGTAGGAGGACCACTGGAACACTGCCTCGACAGGGCCGAAGATTTCCTCCTGTGCGACCCTGCTTTCGTGATCGAGACCCGAAATCACGGTCGGTGCGACGAAATTTCCATCAGCGAGCGCTTCATCGTTCGGAGCACCCCCGCCGGTTAGAACGTCCGCATCGGCCTCCCGTGCCCATCCGATGTATCGCATCGTCCTCTCCAACTCCGCTTGCGACACTTTCGGGCCCAATTCCGTTTCCTTCAGAAGCGGGTCTCCCACGGTGAGATCCGCTACGTTCTCCACGAATGCAGGAAGAAATCGGTCGTAGATCCCTTCGTGGATCAGTAACCGGGTTCCGGCACAACAGCATTCTCCCGCGTTGAAAAACAGTGCCTTCGTCGTGATCCGTACCGCTCTTTCTATATCAGCATCCGGAAACACGATTACGGGACTCTTCCCGCCGAGTTCCAACGTGAGATCGGTAATCGTGTCGGCGGTGTTCTTCATCACCCCGTGACCGACTTCCGTCGATCCCGTAAACGCGATCTTTCGAACGTCGTCGTGACTCACGAGCGGCGCGCCTGCCTCGGCACCGTATCCAGTAACGAGGTTGACGACACCCGGCGGCAGGATTCCCTCCGTTTCCCGGAGAAACTCGATTATCGTTAACGGGGTCTGCTCAGCCGGTTTTAACACCACCGTATTCCCGGCGGCGAGGGCCGGTGCTAACTTCCATGCGGCCATCAGCAACGGGAAATTCCACGGTGTGATTTGTCCGACTACCCCGTAGGGCTCTTTGATCGTCTGAACGTGGTTGCTACCGTTCGTCGGAATCGTTTTTCCTTCCGAGAGACGAGCAGCACCGGCGAAGTATCGAAAATGATCGACGACCAATTCGATATCGTCGCGCGATTCCGTGATCGGCTTTCCGTTATCGAGCGATTCGAGTCGTGCAAAGTCGTCCTTTCGGGCCTCGATACGATCCGCGATTTCGGTCAGCGTTCGCTGGCGATCCGCTGGCGAACATGCGGACCACTGATCGTCGTACGCGTCCCAGGCGGCCTCGACTGCCCGGTCGACGTCGGCTTCGTTCCCGGCTTGCACTTCGGCGAGGACGTCGCCCGTCGTTGGATCGCGCGTTTGGAGCGTCTGTCCGGACGTACTGTCGACCCAGTCCCCTCCGATGTAGAGTCGAGCAGTGTAGTATGGAAGGAGGTCATTTGCGACTTCTCGGTGTCGTTGTTTGATGACCTGCTTTCGCTTTGAAGATGTATTAGAATGTGTTGACATTGCTCGAAGCGCTACTCACTATATCTTTGACGGTTCTACATAACTATTTGGTCGATGTGAGGGGCGACGAGCGCGAATGCCGCTATCTTTCGATACACCGTTGTCTCCCACTGGTCGTTCCAAACGCATCGATCACGAACGAGTAGATAACGGAAATACAGGGTACAATCGGAAAAATACAGACGATCGGAAACGCGAAACCGTCTCCGGAATCAGTCGTCTGCACCGCCGTCAGTGGCGACGACTCGATCCGTGTCATCGTCGAAATCCTCCCCACCGTCCTCCGTTTTCCCATCCTCACTTTCCATGAACTTCCGACCTTCTGCCGTTTCCTGAAGTATCCGTTCGAGGACTTGCGTATCGTCGCGGAATTTGTGTATCTCCGGGAGGGAACTCGAATCGAACTGCGCGATCAGATCGCCGTGCTTCTTGAAAAACTCGTGCTTCCAAGTCTCGCTTTTCTCGTGTTTTCGGAAGCGAGCGATAAACTGCCAGTGGTGATAATCGTCCGCGTTGAAGAACATCAAGACGTGAGGATCGTTCATCAAATCGTCGTAACACTCCTCCCATCGGTCTTCGAAGTTAGGATAATGGAACGCGATCTGAAAAAGATGGTACTCGAAAAAGCTTTCATTCAATAGGGAAACCTGCCGAAACACGTCCTTGTCGCTTAGATCACGAAGAATATCGTTCACACGATTGTGTGACAGCGAGATCCCGTACTGGTCCTCCAACCGTTCCTTTAGCTCACGCACGGAAGCGGTTGGATGCTCGATACGGGCTTTGAGAATAGCGATATCCCGAGCAGAAATATCGTCGATTTCTTCAATGTCAGAAGGCATGGTCTTATTAGGACTATGGGGTTTCCGGATTAAATGTCTTTTCACTATTTCGGCCCGTTCGGGCTTCCCTACCGGGTTTTACCCATCTGTCCTGCTGTCGCCGTCCGGTCGGTAAGGCGTGATCGTCTCTCGACTCGGGAAAAAGATCGGTGACGATCTGAGACCAGAGCGTCATCGGGAGACCGGGAGTCGACGACCCTAATCGAGAGCGATATTGATCGTCTTCGTCTGTGTATAGTGTTCTATCGCTTCGAACGCAGTCTCTCGGCCGATTCCGGACTGTTTGTATCCTCCAAACGGTTGCCCAGCGGGGAATTCGTTGTAGGTGTTCACCCAGATATTCCCGGCTTCAATGTCTTCGGCAGTCCTGTAGGCCTGGTTCAAGTCATCGGTGATCACGCCCGCCGCGAGTCCGTAATCGACGTCGTTGGCTAGCTCAATCATCTCGTCGTAGGACGACCATTCGAAAATCGTCTCGACGGGCCCGAAAATCTCCTCCTGTACCGGTCGGCTCTCGTGGTCGATATCGGTGAGGACCGTTGGCGAGACGAAACACCCGTCACTGAGTGCCTCGTCGTCGGGAGCATCGCCACCCGTCGCAATGTCTGCGCCGGTCTTGCGTGCCTCTTTGATGTAATCCAGCGTTCGTTCGGCCTGGTCACTGGTTACCTTCGGGCCGAGCGTCGTTTCATCGAGGAGCGGATCTCCCATGGTCAGGCTTTCGACCTCTTCGACGAACGCATCGAGGAATTCATCCCTGACGTCCTCGTGGACGAAAATCCGCGTTCCCGCACAGCAACACTCGCCGGTGTTGTGGAACATCCCGATTCGGGCGACCTGGGCAGCCTTCTGGATGTCCGCATCCGGGAACACGACGACGGGACTTTTGCCGCCGAGTTCCAGCGTGACGTCCGTGATATTTTCGGCAGCGTTCTTCATCACACCACGGCCGACCTCCGTCGAACCGGTGAACGCGACTTTTCGGATGTCGTCGTGACACGACAACGGTTCGCCTGCCTCGGAACCGAAACCGGTAACGACGTTGACGACGCCGTCGGGAAGGACGTCATCGACTTCGCGCATGAGTTCTAGGACCGAGAGCGGCGTCTGCTCGGCGGGCTTCAGGACGACGGTGTTCCCAGCGGCGAGGGCCGGTGCCAGTTTCCAGGCGGCCATCAGGAGCGGGAAGTTCCAGGGGATAATCTGGCCGACCACACCGTACGGCTCCCGCAGCGTCTGGATTTGATGATCACCGTCGCTGGGGATCGTTTTCCCACTGTTTATCCTGGCGGCACCCCCGAAGTAACGGAAGTGGTCGATGACGAGGTCGAGGTCGATTCGAGCCTCCGAAATCGGTTTTCCGTTGTCGAGTGATTCGATCGTCGCGAACTCCTCCTTCCGGGCTTCGACCCGGTCCGCGATTTCACTGAGAACACCCTGGCGATCCGCCGCCGAATAGTCGGACCAACACGTATCGTACGCTTCCCAAGCGGCTTCGACTGCCCGGTCGATGTCGGCCGCATTGCCTGCTTGCGCTTCGGCGAGGACGTCGCCCGTCGTCGGGTCGCGAGTTTGGAACGTTTGGCCGGATTCGCTATCGACCCACTCGCCCCCGATATAGAGCTGACCTGGTCGAGATGGAATGTGTTCTTCGGCGGCCTCCTGGTGTCGCCGTTTGATTTCGGTTTTCGTGTCGGTTGTTGGTTGAGAGTCCGTCGACATCGTGGCAGTGATTCTCTCGCCAAGATTAATAATTGTTTCTCATAAGTGATTACATATAAATCCAATACAAAGAATTGGCATTACAATTTCTACCAAAATTCGGCATCACCACCAAATATTTATAATATAATGATAAACAATGACTTGCAATGCGAGCCGTAGTACTCGAGGAATTCCAAGAACCGCTGCAAGTACAGGACGTCGAACGACCAGAACCCGAATCACACGGCATCGTCGCGGAGGTCAACGGGTGTGGAGTCTGTCGAAGTGACTGGCACTGTTGGCAGGGGGATTGGGACTGGTTCGGCTACCGACCGGACCCGCCACATATCCTCGGCCACGAGCCGTGTGGTACCGTCGTCGAAGTGGGCGAAGACGTCGAGAGCGTCTCGGAAGGGGACCATATCGCGATTCCCTTTAATTTCGCCTGCGGAAAATGTGACCTGTGCCGGAACGGGCACGAGAACATTTGTGAGAACCACGTCGGCCTCGGCTTCATGAACGAAGCCCCGGGTGCGTTCGCCGAAGAGGTTCACGTTCCACACGCGGATATCAACGCCGTCCCACTGCCCGATAGCATCCACCCCGATACGGCCGCCGGAATCGGCTGTCGGTTCATGACGTCGTATCACGCGATGGCACACCGCGGCGATGTCGGCAACGGTGAGGATGTCGTCGTTCACGGCCTCGGTGGTATCGGACTCTCGGCCGTTCACATCGCGAACGCGCTCGGTGCGAACGTCATCGGAGTCGACCTCTTCGACGAGAAACTCGACAAAGCGGAGAGCCTCGGCGCGGTCGAAACCGTAAACGCGAGCGAAGTCGACGACGCCGCAAAGGAAGTTCGGGACATCACGAACGGCGGTGCCGACTGCTCGGTCGATGCGTTGGGAATCGAGACGACGTGTCTGAACGCGGTGAACTCACTCAAAAAAGGTGGTCGACACGTTCAGGTTGGATTGACCACTTCCGAAGAAGCCGGTAAGGTGGCACTGCCGACCGACGAATTCGTGGCGAAAGAGATCGATTTCCGCGGTTCACTTGGTCTCCAACCGTCTCGGTACTCCGAGATGTTGGATATGATCAAGACCGGGAAACTCGACCCGACCGAACTCGTATCGGAAACCATCTCGATCGACGAAGTTCCGGATACGCTCGCGGCGATGAGCGACTACGATACGATGGGAATTCCGGTCTGTAGTGACTTCAGCTAGATTACCGCCGATTAACAATTTTTTGACCACGTGCTGACGGTCGTCACGCTTGGAAATCGTCGGCGATGCGGATCACTTCGTTGAGGTTGGCGATGCGCTCGCCGTATCAGTCGTCTCCCCGCTTCGGTGACTGATGACCGGTTTCCATCCCGCTCGCGTGCCGAGTTCGACCGCGTCGAC
>NZ_JBAWAC010000516.1:0-6940 GCF_049589095.1 Haladaptatus sp.
ACTCGCACACAGACGAGTGTCGGCAATGCCAGTCATCGAGTGTGACGTGGAAGAGGCACGCCGGACGCTCGCCGACGCCGGAATCATCGTCTCGGACGGTAAGTCCGAGTACGAACAGTGGCGGGCGAAACACGGCGATGCCGTCGCCATCGCGTACGACGACAAACTCGTGATTCAGGGAGCGAACCCACAGGATATCGAGGCAATATTGCGCGATGCGGGCGGTCACGCCTATCTCTACTTCGACGGCGCGAGTCGTGGCAATCCGGGGCCAGCGGCCACCGGATGGACCATCGTCACCAGCGACGGAATCGCGGCGGAGGGAGGAACGACGATCGGTCGGGCGACGAACAACCAGGCCGAGTACGAAGCGCTCATCGAGGCGCTCGAAACCGCCCGTGACTACGGGTTCGATTCCGTGGACGTGAAAGGGGACTCACAACTCATCGTCAAGCAGGTGACGGGCGCGTGGAAGACGAACAACCCCGAACTCCGCGAGCGTCGGGTTCGTGCACGCGAACTGCTGGACGGGTTCGACAAGTGGTCGCTGAAACACGTCCCACGGGAGGTAAACGAACGCGCGGACAAGCTAGCGAACGAGGCGTTGGACGATGGCTGACCGACCCGACGACGAACGACTGAACGACGGATTGCCAGACGATAAACAACTGGACGACGAACGGCCGGAAGACGAACAACTGGACGACGGACTCCCGAGTGATGCCGTCTCGGAGGCCGAACGGTTGACCCATCTCGCACGGGATCGGGAGGACACGGGAGCGGAAACGGAAGCCGAGGAGTACCGAGCGGAGCGGGAGCGACTGCTCGCGGAACACGGATTCGTCTCCCGAATTCGGGAGGAGAGTGCGAGAACCGTGTTGGTGCTCCACCCCGACGAGTGGGTCGAGGACGGAACGATCCGCGTCGAGCGAATCGAGGATACGGACCGTGCGGTCGAAATCCCCCTCACCGGTGCTGGCGACCCGGACGACTGGGACGAAATCGACGAACACAATCGCGCCGTCGTCGAACGCGTTCGGGACGAACACGGCGACGTTCACGGCGCGAACGCCGAGGCGTTCGCCGACTTCATGGGAAATCACTACGCTCGCCCCGTCGAATCGGCGACGAGGAACGAAGTGGCGGAGTTTCTGAACGATTACTTCCCACGCAATGCCTGGCCGACTGGGGAGCAGAAAAAAACCGTAAACGAATCGGTCGAACTCGTGTTCGACTGCGTTAGTCGTACTTCTCGATGAGGGCGCGGACTTTGTCCGCGCGCGAGTCGTCGGTGACGAACTTCGAGAGCGACCACGCAAAGCCGTCTTCGACGACTTCGAGACCCTCTTGGGTCAGGCCGTACTGGTTCGTTCGCTTGTCGAGTTCGCTCTTCTCCACCAGTCCACGCTCGACCAGCGTGTCGAGGTTGGGGTACAGGCGGCCGTGGTTCACTTCCTCGTCGTAGTAGCTCTCCAGTTCACGCTTGATGGCGAGCCCGTACATCGGTTCCTCGGTGAGGACGATGAGGATGTTACGCTGGAATGCGGTGAGGTCGCGGGCGGTACTGCTTTCGGCGAGTGTTTGTGCCTCTGACATAGGCTTTGACACGACGAGATATGTAACCGAGATATTTAACCCTTCTCAAGTTTCTTGGTGTTTCTCGTCTATTTTGTTCGATTTTAACACTTGACTGCCACCCGTCGTCTACGGAAGAATGTCACAATTCTGGGTGGTTGCGCGGATACAAATCGCTTGTTTACACCTCTGCCGAAAGGACTTTTTGGTCTTCCCTTCGACTTCCACCCGACCCATGACGAATCTCTGGGAAGACCTCGAAACGGGACCGAACGCCCCCGAGGAGATCTATGCAGTCGTCGAGTGTCTCAAAGGCGACCGGAACAAGTACGAGTACGACAAGGACATTCCCGGTGTCATGCTGGACCGGGTTCTCCACAGCAACGTCCACTACCCCGGTGACTACGGGTTCATCCCGCAGTCGTTCTACGACGACGAGGACCCGTTCGACGTGCTCGTCCTCGTCGAGGATTCGACGTTCCCCGGCTGTGTCATCGAGGTCCGTCCGGTCGGCCTCATGAAGATGGACGACGACGGCGAGCAGGACGACAAAGTCATCGCCGTCCCCATCGAGGACCCGCGTTTCGACCACATCGAGGATATCGACGACGTCCCACAGCAGACGAAGGACGAAATCGACGAATTCTTCTCCACCTACAAAAACCTCGAAGCCGGAAAGGAAGTCGAGACGTTGGGTTGGGAGGACAAACAGGGCGCATACGACGCTATCGAGCACTCGCAGGAACTGTACGAAGAAAACTTCAACTAACGCTTCGGTCGATTTCGGACGATTCGTTTTGTTTTCTCCTTTCGTTCGTCAGTGGTTGCCCCGTGAGTCGAAACGATCGCGTTCCCAACCGTCAAACACGCAGAATAGTCAATAAGCTGTCTAATTTTATCCAGTTTCGTGGACATATGTCCTTCTTTCGAAAGACGCCGATTTCGTCAGAAAAATCGACTTTCATGGGGGTTTCGAAAACGACGATCCGATATTGAACATAAAGCTGCCAATAAATCCACCCGTAAGTATATACGTTTTGGCCGAGCTATGTGATACCATGCTTGCCGGATTCGTCAACGAAAATGCTCCCGTGGTCGTCGCCGCGCTCTTCTTGCTTCTCTCCGGTGGCGGCGTACTGTACGCCGTTCAATTTCGTTCGTTGGGACGTCACAGCACCGACGACCCCGAATCGGCCGATTCGCTCCGAGAGACGATTGCGGGGCAAAATCGAGTCGCCCTCGTCGTTCCCGAAGGTGCGAGTATCGACTCGTTAGCCGCCGCCGTCGGACTCCAAGCGCTCTGCAAGGATTGGGGTGTCGCGGGGCGAATCGCCGCCGAAGGAAACGTGACGGGCGAGGACAGCAAGGCGTTCTGCAACATCTTCGATATCGACGTGACGATTTTGGACGAGAACGGTGAAGGGTTGCCGGACTGCGACGCCGGTATCGCCATCGGTGGTGGCGGTGCGGTCCCTCGACTATCGAACAACCCGCCGGTAGTCGGTGTCATCCGCCACTGTCCCACCGCCGAGGAGAACATCCTGACGATCACGTGGACCGACGACGGCGCGACGTCGACCGTCGTCACCGAACTCGTTCGGGAGATGGAGTTCGTCCCGGATCAGCGCGTGGCCACGGCGTTGCTGTACGGGATTCGTGCAGGGACCCGCGAGTTCCGGCGGGCCAACGGCGTGAACGACTACGACGCGGCCGGTTTCCTGCACGCCTACGCCGACCTCGGGAGGATCGAGGAACTTCGTTCGCCCGGCGTCAGCGGCGACACGTTCGACGTGCTCGGCGAGGCGATTTCCAGTCGGGAGCGACGTGCGAGTTTCGCCGTGGCGAACGTCGGCGTCGTCCCGTCGGTAAGCGCGTTGGAGGAAGCCGCCGACTCGTTGCTCCGATTGGAGGGCGTCTCGACGGCCGCCGTGTTCGGACTCCACGAGGAGACGATCGTCATCTCCTGTCGGGCGGAGGACGTTCGAACCAGCGCCGTCGATATCCTCACTGGTGCGTTCGACGCACGCGAGACGACGGGCGGGAACGCGGACGCCGCGACCGCACGGGTTCCGCTCGGTATCTTCGCGCAAGTCGACAGCGAACACACCGACACGTTGGATTCGCTCATCGACGCGAGCACCCGAAAAGCTCTGTTCACTGCCTTCGAGAGTTCGTAATACGGAAACTTGTGAGATGATAGCATGGAAACGAAGGTTCTTGTAGCCGCCTGTGGTAGAGCGGCGTATGGGTCTATTCGATAGGCTTCGTGGGGACGATGCTCCACGTGTTGCCTTCTTCGGCATCGACGGCGTGCCGTACAGTTTCCTCAAGGAAAACGCCTCGGAGTTCCCGAACATCGCATCGCTCGCGAGCGAGGGAAGCGCCGGAGCAATCGACAGCATCGTTCCGCCCGAGTCCTCCGCCTGCTGGCCGACGCTCACGACGGGCGTCAATCCCGGACAGACGGGTGTCTACGGCTTCCAGGACCGCGAGGTCGGCTCGTACGATACGTACGTTCCGATGGGACGCGACGTACAGGCGACGCGCATCTGGGACCGCGTCACCGACGCGGGTCGAAAGGCGACGGTGATGAACGTGCCCGTCACGTTCCCGCCACAGCGTAACGTCCAGCGGATGGTCTCCGGCTTCCTCTCGCCCGGCGTGGACAAAGGTGCGTACCCGGACGAGATGCGGAACTACCTGAGTTCCATCGACTACCCCATCGATACGAACGCGAAGTTGGGGCACAAAGAGGACAAGACCGAGTTCATCGAGAACGCACATGAGACGCTCAAGACGCGCTACGAGTCGTTCCAGCACTACATCGACGAGGACGACTGGGACCTCTTCTTCGGCGTGTTCATGACGACCGACCGCGTGAACCACTTCCTCTTCAAGGATTACGAGGAGGACGGCGAGTACAAAGAGGAGTTCATCGAGTTCTACCGAACGCTGGACGAGTACCTCGGCAAACTCCGTGACTCGCTGCCGGACGACGTGACGATGGTCGTCGCCAGCGACCACGGGTTCACCAGCCTCCACCACGAGGTTCACTTCAACACGTGGCTCGAACAGGAGGGCCTGCTCTCCTACGAGGACGACGACCACGAGGAACTCGGCGACATCAGCGACGACACCGTCGCCTACTCGCTCATCCCGGGTCGCTTCTACATCAACCTCGAAGGCCGCGAACCGCGCGGAAGCGTTCCACAGGACGAGTACGAGGAGAAACGCGCCGAACTCAAGGAGAAGCTCGAAAACCTCGAAGGGCCGAACGGCGAGAAGGTCTGCTGGCGCGTGGTCGAGAAGGAAGATGCCTTTGACGGCGACCACGAGGACATCGCACCCGACCTCGTCGCGGTTCCGAACCACGGCTTCGATCTGAAGGCCGGATTCAAGGGTCACGACGACGTGTTCGGCGTCGGTCCGCGAAACGGCATGCACAGCTTCGACAACGCGACGCTGTTCGTGGACGACCCGGACGCCAACGTTCCCGAGGACACCGACTTGCTCAACATCGCCCCGACCATCCTCGACCTGATGGAAGTCGACTACCCGAACGGCGAACTCGAAGGCCGTAGCCTGGTCTGAATCGGCGATTTCGTTCTTTTTTGGCGTAGCAGCTGTGACCAGGAAGTCGTTCTACCGAGCGGGCACTTTCAATGGGGTAGGTATCTGGAGTAATTCCGTGCGGCCGGAACGAAAGTGAGAATCAGACCGAATCGGGCTTGCTGTGAATCTTGAGGTTCACGTCCCGCGGTTGGCCCTCCAAATCCGTGACGATGCGTTTGACGACCTTTTCGGCTTCCGAGAGCACGAGGGGTTTCGCCTTGTCCACGACCCATCCGAGCGAGACGAACATGGGCAAATCGAGCATGCCGGAACTCGCCGAATCGGCGTCGAAGTGAATCGAGAGCCGCACCCGTGAGGCGGTTTCCTTGCCTTCGGGGGCTTCCTCGGGGACTTCCTCGACGCGCCAACTGCCGTGGGCGTGGATGTCCTTGATGATCTTCCAGTCGATGCGGTTCGGCCGGTCGAGTTCCGTCACCTCGGAGCGGACGACGTACTGAATCTTCCACCACTTGAGGTGGATGTCGTACTCCGTCCCCGAACCGCCGTCCCCGTCGTGGGTGACCCTCGTCAGGTGTTCCGAGTAGTTCGCGTAGCCCGGAAAGTCGAGCAGGAATTCGTAGGCCTCCTCCGGCGGCACGTAGACGACGGTACTGAGTTCGAGGTGATCCACGCGTTTCGATTTTGCGGGATCGAAAGTAAACATTCCGGCGAGGGGACGTGAACGCCCACTCCATCAACAGTCCGTTTATACCACCGCACCGACAACCATCGACCATGACGGACTACGACGTGGTCATCGTCGGCGGTGGCGTCGCGGGACTGTCCGCAGGCGTCTTCACCGCCCGCGCCGACCTCGACACGCTGGTCGTGAACGACGGTGTTTCCATCCTCTACCGAAATGCGATTCTGGAGAACTTCCCCGGTTTCCCGGCCGGAGTCGACTCGCGACTGTTCTCCCTGATGCTCGGAGAGCAGGCCGAACGCGCCGGATGTGCCCGCCTCGACGCGAAGGCTAACGAGGTCAGCCAGTCGGACGACGGCGGGTTTACCGTCGAAACGAAGGACGAGGAGACGATTTCGGCCGAGCGGGTGGTCGCAGCCTCGTGGTCGAACTCCTCGTATCTCGAAGGACTCGACCTCGATTTCGAGCAGTCCGGAAGCAAGCAGTACGTCTCGGTGGACGAGACCGGACGGACCGACGTCGAAGGACTCTACGCCGCCGGGCGACTCGCCGAGCAGTACCACCAAGCCATCGTCGCGGCGGGTCACGGTTCGCAGGTCGGACTCACCCTGATCGAGGACGCGAACCCGGACTTCTACCACGACTGGGTCGCCCCGGAGGGCTACTTCACCAACCGCGACCGCGAGGTCCCCGAGGGCTGTGAGGAGATCTCAGAGGACGAACGCCAGCGCCGCGCGCGCCAGGCCCACGACCGCCTCCGCAAGTACGTGGAGGAGTGGGAAGACGAACGCCCCGTCCCTCATCCGAGCTTCGTCGAAAAGATGGGCTAGAGGGACCGATTGCTCGAAATCGTTCGATTACTCTTCTTTCTCCCCGGTGATTTTACCCTCTGTGATTTCAACGACCAAGCCGCATGAATACTGCATCACGCCTCTTTCGCGTGCCACGGCGGCTGGGTAGTATCGCGCAGCCCATCCGATGGGATGGCGCGCGCTGACGAGGTGGCGAGGATAGCGGTCATCCGAGCCGCCTCATCAGAACCGTGCGAGGGATGACGAAGGGAGCGCCAGCGACCTGAGTTCTCGTGAACCGGGCGGGACCAAAGGTCCC
>NZ_JBAWAC010000517.1:0-5449 GCF_049589095.1 Haladaptatus sp.
GAAACAAACAATGGATAATAGACAACGGTTTCGAGGGTGCGAACTTCATCGTCTACCCGGGGAACAACTACGACAAGACCGCGCTCAGGATCATCAACAAATACTTCTATATGGGTGGAATGAACCAATCGGCCAGCGTCAACATGACGGGGGTCCACGGGTTCGACCCGCTCGTGCTCCCCCGAACCATCGGTAGCCGCCTCGAAGTCTCCAAACGTGCGGTGACGCTGGCGGCCGAGCACCGTCAGTGTTCCATCCTCAACTTCCACAGTTTCGACTCGCATAACACGATGAGATATACTCAAGCGCATCCCTCCGCCTTTAGGCGGAGGTCAAGCGATAGGCATAATCGGATAACTGAAGACTATTTCCCATCCGGGGTCTCCAAGTCTTCAGCAGCGTGGACGAGCATTCCGCGCCATGTGAGGCCGCGTTCGTCCTTCACGCCAGACAGCCATTCGTACTGTTCATCATCGACTTTGATGTGTAGGGTCTTGCCCATGCATACATCCATAACACGTACACTTATGTATGTTCGGTGTGTGGACACTACTGATGAGGCGGACCAACCAATTCGTTGTACGCCCCCGCTCCGAACAGGACGCGGAGTTGCTACACGAACTGTTGGACGCCTCTGCCAGTCTCTGGAACGAACTCACTTACGAACGTCGCCAACGCTTCTTTGGCGAACTCGACGGGAGTGTCTGGGACGCACCGCGCGTCCACGACCGCTACAAAGGCATTCTCGGCTCGGCCGCCGCGAAAGAGGTCAAACGAAAGAACGACGAAGCGTGGCGGTCGTTCTTTTCGCTCAAGGAGAAGGGCGAACGCTGTTTCCCACCCGGCTATTGGGGCAACGAGGAAGACGGCCGCGACCTACGATGGTACGGCCGGTGCGACCAGTATACGCTGATGATGGGCGGTCGATCGCGCCTCGAAATACCTGTCGGCTCGGACCTAAAAGACGAGTACGACCACACCGGTCGGCTCCGTCTCGAAGTCGCAGGCGAACCAAAGTGGGACGGCAAACAATGCCGGTTAGAACTGTACTACGACGAGTTTTCGGACCAATTCAGGGCCATTCAACCAGTCACTATCGACACTTCTCGACTGGATTCACCACTGGCGGACGAAACCGCCGCTCTGGACATCGGTGCGAACAACCTCGTCGCCTGTACGACAACGACCGGCCAACAGTACCTCTACCACGGACGCGGCTTGTTCGAACGATTCCGCGATACGACGCGGGAAATCGCCCGGCTACAGTCGAAACTCCGCGAGGAACGGTACTCCTCGAATCGGATTCGACGGCTGTATCGGCAACGAACCCGACGACGCGACCACGCCCAAGATGCGCTTGTTCGGGACCTCATCGAACGGTTGTACGACGAAGGCGTTTCGACGGTGTACGTCGGGGACTTAACCGACGTGCTGGAAACACACTGGTCAGTTCGAGCGAACGAGAAAACGCACAACTTCTGGGCGTTCCGGGCGTTTCTCGACCGACTCGCGTGTACCGCAGAGGAATACGGCATCACGGTCGAAGCGCAGTCGGAGGCGTGGACGAGCCAGACGTGTCCGAACTGCGGTTCCACGACAGACACGATTCGGCACCAGGACACGCTCACGTGTTCATGCGGGTTCGAGGGACACGCCGACCTCGTAGCAAGCGAGACGTTCCTGAGACGGCAGACCGACGTATCACGGCCGATGGCACGGCCCGTGCGATTCGAGTGGGACGACCATTCATGGTCGGAGATGTCACACTCTCACGAAAGTCCCAAAGAAGTGCGCACAGACCGGAGTATCCACGGATAGGAGAAAGTCGCTCACGTCGGGGGTGGCGCTAATGCCAGACCCCGAACGTGAGGATTCCTGCGCCTTTAGGCGCGGCGAGGATGTCAATACAAGGAACTGCTCGCCCACATCGACGGGACGAACGGTATCGAGGTAATCACCTACTCCGATCTGTGGGACATGCGGCGCAGTCAACCGTAACCGTTCGGGATCCGATTTCACCGGACTGCGAAAGGACCGAACGGTGCGAAAAGTAGTTAGCCGATGGTCTCACCGGAGCGATGGTGGTCCCGTCGTCAGTCGTTCGAACAATCCTCAGTCGTCCGAATCTGGGCCGACCTCGTCCTCGTTACCGGACGGTCCCGCGGCCTCCGACGGTTCCGCCGCCGACGGCGACTCGTTGTTCTCCTCCGTGATCGAACCGGTGGACCCGCTCGCGTCCGTACCGGCCGCCGCCGATTCCTCGCTCTTCTCGTCCGGAATCTCGTCGTGTGTCTCTCGCATGTGTTCGTGCAGGTCCTCTTTCCCCTCGAACTCGTCGTCACAGTACTCACACGAATACGTCTTCTCGTTGGACTCGGTTGCCATGTTTTGCCCTTCATCCGCGAGCCGTGAAAAGATTCTACTGGAATATGCAACCTCACCCTGTTCCCTCCACTCTCCCGTGCTCGTGTCTCAACCGTTTCGGAACGCGTTTCCACGGATGCTGACGTCGGCATGGAGTTCCTCCCGGACGGCTTCGAGGTCGTTTTCACGATCACGGTCGGCCTCCGCGTCGATTTCGACACGACCGAGACCGTCGACGTTCCGCTGCTGTGCACCGATCCGAAGCGCCACGGTGTAGCACGCGGCGTAACTCGCAAGCAGGGTTTCGGTCAGACTCGGGTCGGTGTCGGTGTTCGGGTCGATGGCGAGGTCGCTCTCCTCGATGTGGGAGACGGTTCGATAGCCGTCCACGGAGGTAGTCGTCCTTTCGAGCATCGATTCGTCCACGAGGAGCAGTCACGTCAATTTTATTGCTACCGACGAGGGCGGCGAAAAATGGGAGGACTACAGATACGAATCGTCGTACGATTCGGCCGATTTCGGCGTGTGGACGTTCCCGCATTCGGTACACTCGATGTGGTCTTGGGCGTCGCGCGTCGTTTTCAACGACCCACAGTTGCTACAGTAGTATCCGTACCTGTTCTTCTCCGCTTCGTCGCTGTACGTGACGAAGAACGGGTGTTCGGTTCCCGATTTGGTTTCCTCCAGGTTCAGATACACCGTCTCCCCGTCCTCCGTCGTGGCGGTCGTCGTTCCGTCGTGTGTCTCCGTATTCTCCAACGTCATTTCCGTCGGGTCGATGTACCCGCCGGTGTCGTCGGACATCTCCCGTTCGCTCGCATCGAGGGTGTACCGGTGTTCGACCAACGGTTCGCCGCCGTACTCGACTTGCCGGTCGTCCGTCCGCTCGAAGCCCTGCTCCTCGAAGAACTGCGCGCCTTCCCTGTCGGCGTCGAGCACGTTCGCGTCGATTCGTTCCGCGCCGTCCTCGCGTAGCTTCTCGACTATCGTCTCGAACAGTTCCGTCCCGACACCCTTCCCGCGGTGCTCCGGGTCCACCAACAACCATCGTATCTCGCCGGAACTCCCGTCGAGGTGGCCCTCGGTGAGTCCCACGAGCGTGTCGAACTCCTCGTCTTCGAGCGCGAATACGCGGTCGTCGGGGGCGTCGACCAGACCGGTCACCCTCGCCTCGGCGAACTGCTCGGTGATGACGTTCTCTATCTGCTGTGGACTCAGCGAGTACGATGCGGTCATCGCACTCCGTGCCAACTCGTGAATCCGCTCCGCGTCACCCGCAGTCGGCTCACGTAGTTTCATACTTTCACGTTTCTTTGCAAGCCGGATAAACTCGCGCCAGAACGGTTACGGTGGTGCAGATTTCACCGATATCGACCGGGGAATTCACGAACGGTTCTCAGTGAAAACGGGATACAAACCAGTTCTTCGCGGCGAAATTCAGTTCATTTGGAAAACGACGAAAGAACACCTTGCATTGGCAACGAGTAGACCGACCAGGAGGGAAACTGTAATAACAAATAGAGAAACGCACCCCCGAAGCAAGCACGGGGACGAGAACGACCGCCACCCAAAGATACGATGTCAACGACACAATCGAATACCCAAGAAACGGTTGAACAGTGTGAACACTGCGATGCGAAGACGACCCATCGCGTGTTCGTGACCATCATCACGGAAAGCGACAGCGAGACGAACGCCGAGTTCTCGCGCGAACCGTACCGCGTCACGGAATGCGTGCAGTGTGGAACCGAATCCCGCCAGCGCATGAACGACGTCTGATACGATCACGATGACCACAACACGACAATCACAGGAGGATGTCGAACACAGCGACCGCCGATGCCGCAACTGCGGATCGTTCGTCACGCCCGACTTCGCCCGCGTCTTCGGTAACAATGACGACGAAGTGTTCGGCTGTCTGGACTGCATGTCGGCGACGGCAGTGAAGAACGGCAACGCACGAGGGGAGTCCGTCGGGTCGGCGAGAGTTCGTCAGTAGGGATGGAATCGACAAGGGAATCGGGTCCCGGTTTGCGGATGGGAGCAGACATTTATTATGATAGACCATGTGCTTTCATATCATGGCCTATGTCGTCAAGATGCCCAAGTTGGGACTGGAAATGGACTCGGGAACGCTCAACGCGTGGACGGTTTCCGTCGGGGACACGATCAAGGAGGGCGCGACCATCGCCGAAATCGAATCGGAGAAGACGACGGCGGAAATCGACGCACGAGAGGACGGCGTTCTGAGACGGATCTTCGTCGAGGAAGGTGACGTGACGGATCCGGGGGCACCGCTCGGAATCGTCGCCGCGCCGGATGCGGACATCGACGAACTGATCGCGGAGGTCGAGGGAGAATCGACGGCGGTGGAGGACGAACCGTCGTCCGAGAGCGCCACCGCGGCCGCCGCAGGGGACGACGGCCAAGGGGCGAGCGTTCAGCGCCAATCCACCTCAGCGTCGGCGGCGAGCGTCAAAGCCACGCCGCGAGCGAAGCGACGGGCCGAGGAACTCGGCGTCGACCTCACGACGGTTGACGGCACCGGCCCACAGGGGGCCGTGGACGAAGCGGACGTCGAGGCGGTGGCTGACAGTGAGGCGGCCGCTGGCGAGACGGCCGAATCGGACGAGAACGTCAAGGCGACACCACGGGCGAAACGTCGGGCGGAGGAGTTGGGCGTGGCGCTTCACGACGCCGACGGTACCGGCCCGCAGGGAGCGGTGACGGAGGCGGACGTCGAAGCGGTCGCGGCGGCGAGTGAACCCGAACCGGCCGCCGCCGAATCGACCGATGTCGGTCCGTCGGGAGCGACCGAGCCTGACGTTCCCTCCGAACGCGTGTTCGCCACGCCGAGTGCCCGCCGTCTCGCGCGGGAGTTAGGCGTGGACGTCGAATCGATCGAAACCCCGGACAACGGCCGTCTCACCGAAACCGACGTTCGACGGGCGACGGGCGACGAATCGGCCGCCGTCGAAGCGGCGACCGAAGAACCGAGCGACGAAGCGACGACGGTTCCCGGTACCCGACAGGAAGACCGACCGCTTTCGGGGATGCGCCGAACCATCGCCGACAGGCTCGGGGA
>NZ_JBAWAC010000518.1:0-6089 GCF_049589095.1 Haladaptatus sp.
GCTGGCGGACGGCCACCACCGGGCAAAGGCCGCGGACCGACTCGATATCGAGGAGATGGACGCCTACGTCATCATCACCGACCACCGGGTCGAACTCGGGATGGCCGAGACGGCGCGCAAGGAAGGACTCGAAAGCATCGACGATATCCAAGTCGTGGATTACGCACGCCATCCGCTGATGGAGACGACGAAACGGTTGCAGTAATCATTCCACGTTCACGACGTTCAACTCCTCGTCGAGCGTGAGCGTCGGTGCGTCCTCCTCCGGGCCGACGACGATACGAATTCGATACGGGTCCTCCGAGACCATATCCGTCTTGGTCTCGCTTCGAACGAAATCGAACGAGAGAAAGGGGACTTCCCGTACGTCGATTCCCCGTTCGTAAAAGTATGAAACGATAGCGGGATGGCGGATGACCGAGCTTTCGACTGGTAAGTGCATTCGCATCCAACAGGAGTCACAGTCGATTCGTGTGACGAGGCTGCCGCCGTCCGTCCAGTGAGGTTTCTCCACGGACATCGACCCGCTACAGAGAAAACACGTTCCATCGACTGCCTTCTGAATGTGGTGTTGTGACTCCACGTTGGCGAACGCGACGATTTCCGACACCGATCGGTTCGTGGCGGCCTGCGGCGGAACGCTCGTTTGGAACACCATGTCGTGTTCGTCACATTCGGTTCGCATGAGGCCGTTCTCGTAGATACCCGTCAAGGACCGCTCACACTGGGGACACGTGTGTTCGAGCGTCGCTGACCGCGACTCCGTTCGTTCGGTGAACGCCCCTTCCCGTATCGCCCCGACGAGTTTGAGTGCAGCATATCGAGGATAGTACTTCCCATCGCGTTTGACGACGAATCGATCACGGAGTTTTGAGAGATGATAGTTGAACTGTCCAGCATCGGAAACGCCAACCGTTCGCCTGAGTTCCGCAAACGAAGGGCCGTCAGTTCCTTCGATAGTTGCCTCCTCCGCGAGCGCTTCGATGATGGCAACTCGCGTCTCATCGGCGAACAGCGCGAACGCCTCTGCCGGTGGGAGAGACTCGGAATCGTCGTCGGTCACAGTTCACGGTTTTCGACCTTCTCGCATAACATTTTCGTGTCAGAAATAATGCTGAAAGGCCGTTCTGGAAACGATTATATTGTCATCACAACAGGAAGACGTATGAGCATCGAATCGCCCCGAGCGGAATCGAAAGCCGACGAGGCGACGGGAGCGAACGGAGAAGCAGCAACGGGAACGACGAAGAGCGAGACGGAATCCATCCTCCACGTCGAAAACCTGCGGAAACGATACGGGGACGGGGCGGATGCGGTCACTGCCGTGGACGGCGTCTCGTTCGACGTGGAGCGGGGTTCCGTCGTCGGACTGCTCGGTCCGAACGGGGCGGGGAAGACGACGACTATCAAATCGATCCTCGGACTGATCATTCCCACCGGCGGTCGAGTGGTCGTCGGCGGTATCGACGTACACGCCGACACGAAGCGGGCGTACAGACACGTCGGAGCGATGCTCGAAGGCGCACGCAACGTCTACTGGCGACTGACCGTCCGGGAGAATTTGGAGTTCTTCGCGGCGCTGGCCGGTCAGCGCCCCGCCGAGACCCGTGAACGCCACGATGCGCTCCTCGACCAGTTCGACCTCTCGGACAAGGCCGACACCGCGGTTCGAGAACTGTCCCGCGGGATGAAACAGAAGGTGTCGCTCGCCTGCACGCTGGCGCGCGACGTGGACGTCGTCTTCCTCGACGAACCGACCCTCGGACTGGACGTCGAGAGTTCGCTCGAACTGCGGGCCGAACTCCGGAACCTGGCGGACGAAACGGGGACGACCGTCCTGCTTTCGAGCCACGACATGGACGTCATCGAGGACATCTGCGACCGCGTCATCATCATGAGCGACGGTCACGTCGTCGCCGACGACAGCCTCGACAACCTGCTCGACCTGTTCCACACACAGGCCTACGCGGTGCAAGTGGCGGGCGAGATTCCCGCTGTGACGCGTCGCCATCTCGAAGACGCGTTCGACGCGACGGAGTTCGAACGGCAGGCCGACCGCGAGCGATTCGCGGTCTCCGTGACGGGCGACGAATTCTACGAGTTTGCCGACTGCCTCCGCGAGAACGGCCTCACGGTTGCGTCGATGGCGTCCGTCGAACCCGATCTGGAGGACGTGTTCCTCAGCATCACCGACGACACAGGAGGTGAGGGCGCGTGAGCTACGGGTCCGAAGGGTCGAACGAGACGCCGGATTCGGATGTCGCCGGAGTGCCGACGCTCTTCACGGCGGTTCTCCGCAAGCGCGTGTTCCTCTTGATTCGCTATCCGATGAACACGCTCGCACAGATCGTGACCGTGTATCTCTTCTTCGCCGTCATCTTCTTCGGCGGGAAGGCGGCCGCCGGGAGCATCGGCGCTGCGAGTGCGCTCGCGGATATGTTCGGGGGTCTCATCGTCGGGTGGTTCCTGTGGACGATGGCGCTGGCGGCGTACTTCAGCCTCGCGGCGAGCGTCACGCACGAGGCACAGTGGGGCACGCTCGAACAGTTGTACATGTCCCCGTACGGGTTCGGGACGGTGATGGCGGCGAGCGTCGTCGCGTACCTCCTCGAAAGCATGCTGTGGGGCGCGATCATCCTCCCGCTGATGCTCGTGACGACCGGGCAGCACCTCGCCGTCGATCTGCTGACCGTCGTTCCCATCGTCGTCCTGACGCTGCTTCCCGTGGTCGGCATCGGCTTCGTCTTCGCCGGACTCGCGCTGTTGTACAAGCGCATCGAAAACGTCTCGCAGTTGATGCAGTTCGTCCTCATCGGCCTCATTGCGGCCCCCGTGGCCGACTTCGAACCGCTTCGCTACCTCCCACTGGTGCAGGGAAGCGCGATGCTTCAGCGAGCGATGCAGAACGGGGTCCGTCTGTGGCAGTTTCCCGCGACCGACCTCGCTATCCTCGTCGCCGCCGCGGTCGGTTACTGTCTGCTCGGCTTCTACGTCTTCACGCTGGCCGCGCGCCGCGCTCGACGACAGGGGGTGCTGGGCCATTACTGACCGTTCCCCCTTCCTGCCGACACATCGTTCCCACCGTTCCGTCACGTCGTCGCCGACACCTACAACTCCTCTCGCTCCCCACCGAAATTCATGCCCGGCGAGAGCGACGACCCAAGGGCCATCCGTGCCGTCGCGGTCCACGCCGACGACGTGGTGACCGCGCTCGAAGCCACCGAGCGCGGCCGGAAGGCGGTGCTGCGGATCACGGCCCCGTTCGCCGGACGGGTGCGCGCCCGTCTCCACGTCGTGCAGGCGACGGAACCGGCGGACGACGGCCACGGCGGTCCCGCTCCGATTCGAATCCCACCGCGAAAACTCGTGACGGCGGACGCACCATCGTATCCACAGGTCGATGATACCGACCCGAGTATGGACGGTTCTTCGACCGAGTACGACGTGGAAGCCCACCACGAGCGCCACGCGGCGGCGATCGAGGCGTGGCGCGAGGACGTTCGTAGGTGCTTCGTCGATTCGGTAGCGTTGGCGACGGAAACCGGACCGCATCGCGTTCGCGTCTCCGTTCTCGGGTGAGGATTCGAATCGGGGGCGACGTCGTCGAGAACGACCCTCCTCACGTCGCACGAATCGCTCACCGAATCCTTAATGAATTCCCCGGCAGAAATTACGACCATGTACGACGAGGATGACCTGCGGGAGATCCGGCAGGGAAAAGAGGAGTGGGAGGAGGATACTCGTTCTCCTGTATTGGAGCGGTTCGGCGAGCGGAAGGAGCGGTTCGCAACCGTCTCGAACCTCGAAGTCGAGGACCTGTACGACCCGACTGACGTTGCGGATATCGACTACGAGGAGGAGTTGGGCTATCCCGGCGAGGACCCTTACACGCGCGGTGTCTACCCGACGATGTACCGCGGTCGGACGTGGACCATGCGCCAGTTCGCCGGGTTCGGGACGGCCGAGGAGACCAACGACCGGTTCCACTATCTCATCGAGAACGGCCAGACCGGCCTCTCGACTGCCTTCGACATGCCGAGCCTGATGGGCAAGGACTCGGACGACCCGCTGTCGGACGGCGAGGTCGGCAAGGAGGGTGTGGCGGTGGACACCCTCCGCGACATGGAAATCCTCTTCGACGGCATCGATTTGGATGAAGTTTCGACCAGTTTCACCATCAACCCGAGCGCGCCCGTCATCTTCGCCATGTACGTTGCGCTGGCCGACCAGCAGGGCGTCCCGCGCGACGAGATTCGCGGCACGTTCCAGAACGACATGCTGAAGGAGTTCATCGCACAGAAGGAGTGGGTCATCCCGCCGGAACCGTCGCTCCACACCGTCACCGACACCGTCGAGTTCGCGGTGGAGGAGACGCCGAACATCAAACCCATCTCGATTTCGGGCTACCACATCCGCGAGGCCGGTTCGACGGCGGTGCAGGAGCTCGCGTTCACGCTCGCCGACGGGTTCGCCTACGTGGAGGACGCGATGGAGCGCGGGTTGGACGTCGACGAGTTCGCGCCACAGCTCTCCTTTTTCTTCAACTCGCACAACTCCATCTTCGAGGAGGTGGCGAAGTTCCGAGCCGCCCGTCGCATCTACTCGACCGTGATGGACGAGTGGTACGGCGCGGAGTCCGAAAAGTCGAAACAGCTCAAGTTCCACACCCAGACGGCCGGACAGTCGTTGACCGCCCAACAGCCGCTGAACAACATCGTCCGCGTGACGATTCAGGCGTTGGCTGGCGTCCTCGGCGGCACCCAGAGTCTCCACACGAACAGCTTCGACGAGGCGCTGGCGCTCCCGAGCGAGCAGGCAGTCCGCGTCGCCCTGCGAACCCAGCAGATCATCGCCGAGGAGAGCGGCGCGGCGGACATCATCGACCCGCTCGGCGGCAGTTTCGCCGTCGAGTCGCTGACCGAAGAGGTGGAGGAGAAAACGATGGCGTACATCGAGGAGATCAAAGAGATGGGCGACGGTTCGGTGCGAGACGGCGTCCTCGAAGGCATCGACCGGGGCTACTTCCACCGCGAGATTCAGGAAGCCTCCTACGAGTACCAGGAGCGCGTCGAGGACGGCGAGGAGATCGTCGTCGGCGTCAACAAGTACGACATCGAGGAGGACACGAAACCGGACATCCTGCAGGTGGACGAGGAGACCCAGAACCGCCAACTCGCCCGATTGGAGGAGGTCAAGGAGGAGCGCGACGACGACGCCGTCGAAGCGGCGCTCGACGACCTCCAAGACGCCATCGACAACGACGAAAACGTCATGCCAGCCATCGTTGACGCGGTGAAGGAGTACGCCACGATGGGCGAGATCATGGACGTGTTCGAGGCCGAACACGGCGCGTATCAGGAGAAGATCGGGCTGGCCTGAGACGCGGCACGAGCGAATCGATCCCGGAAGGTTCATTTTATGTAGATTTGTCGTGATAACATGGACGTTGATGAGCTCTTGATGCCGATCATCGGACTCCAATGCACGCTGCTCGCCATTTTCTTCGTCGTCGCATTTTCCCATACACTGTGGGTGTGGCTCTCCTTTCTCCTCGTTGTCATCGGGACGGTGTTCACGATAGGATGGGCTGTCGCACCACGGGATTCCGACGGAGCGTAGTTTCGACCCTGTTCGGCAGGACGATTTTTATCCATCGAGTGCCATAGGTCGAACCCATGGAAGTCGCGATTCTCACGGTCGGCGACGAAATCCTCGCGGGGGACACGGTGAACACGAACGCGACGTGGTTGGCGGCGGAGATCCACGACAGGGGTGGATCGGTTCGCCGAATCATGACCGTTCCCGACAACGTCGAAATCATCGTGGACTGGGTCCGCGAGTGGCACGAATCGTTCGACGCCGTCATCGTCACCGGCGGTCTCGGCGGAACGCCGGACGACGTGACGATGGACGCGGTTGCGATGGCGCTCGACCGAGAACCCGTCCTCGACACGGAGGTGCGGGATGCGCTCAAGGAGAAAACGCGGAAATTCGTCGAGGAAAACCCCGAATTGACCGACGAGTACGAACTTGACCTGAGCGCCGACGAGGCGGCCGAACTTCCGAAGGGTGGCCGACCGCTCGTGACT
>NZ_JBAWAC010000519.1:0-11066 GCF_049589095.1 Haladaptatus sp.
TTCCGGAGGTCGAGTCCGTACTTCGTCCCGTGTTCGGTGTGGACGGTTTCGGTGTCCCCCGTCCCTGCAATCACGGTCACGTCGGGTTCCCGTTGTTCGCCGGAAATTCCGCCGCGGGCGAGGACGGTTTCGGCCTCGCCGTGCAGACCGAGCAGTTCCTCGCCGACTTCCTCCGGTCGGGGACAGTCGTCCAGTTGGACGAGAATCACGCTGCCGATGACGGCCCACGATTTGGGTGCGTGCTGGAGTTCTTCGTCCGTCCATCCGCGCGCCGAGAGGAGCGCTTCGAGGTCGGTCCCTCGCCGTTCGGGGTCGTCCTGTTCGATGACGCCCTCGATTTCGGTTTCGGTCGGCCGCTCCGTTACCGGCAGTTCGACCAGTTCCTCGTCGTATTCGCGGACCTTTCGAGAATCGTCGTAGACGCCTTCGGCTTCCAGTTCGCCGATGGTATCCTCCGCCTTCGGCTTTCGAACGAGAACGGCGAGGTCACGCATCCGGAACCACGTACAATCCGTCTCGACTCTTGAACACCGGTACCATCTCCGCGTCCTCGTCCATGTACGACGGTTTGGCAATCGTCTTCGTCTGGTACGTTTCGGGGTCGAGCACCTGCACCGCGTGTTCGTCCGTGACGGCGACCAGCGTCGTCTCCTCGGCGTCGTCGATGCTCCCCAACTTGCTGGCGTCGGCGGCGTCCTCGTTGCCGAACTTGGCCTCGTACTCCTCGCCGGTGGTAATCCGTCGGCCCTTCAGGTTTCCTTGCACGCTCCTGACGAGGACCGGCCCGTCGTCGTCGGGACTGATGATGTCGCCGGGGGTGAACGGCGGCAGGCGGACGGCGTAGGTCACGCGATACACTCCATTGCCGTCCTCGTCCTCCGTGACGAGAGTTTCCGCATCGGAAAAGCTCCCGCCGAACTCCTCGACCAGTTTGCTCGAAATCTTCTTGCCGATGTTGGTGGTCGAGACCTTGATGTTCAGTCCGTCGTCCGTTTCGTCCATCTCGGTGACGAAGGCGTTTCGGTCGCCCGTCGCCTCCATGTCCGCGACGATTTCGTTGGCGATTTCCTTGGCACGCTTTTCCTCCGTCGCGGTCGGCGTCCTGTCTACGCCTCGCACCTGCACGATGCTGGCGTAGTAGTCGCCCGCAATCCGCCCACAGCGCGTACACGTCTGGCGGGCGATCATGACGGGAACCATGATTTCCTCCTCCATCAGCGTGTTACGGACCATCCCGGAGAAATAACAGTGCATCCGGATCGTGTTCGGGTCGATCTGCTCGGGTTCCACCTGCCACGACACGTCGCGGGCATCGACGTGGACGGCGAGCGCTTCGCTCACTTCCTCGATGGCGATGTCGGTGTAGTCGCGCGCGCCGACGTCCACCCATCGACGGCCGCGATAGACGGCACCGCACTGGGCACACACCCGAACCTCGATTCGCTCGGGGGCGTCCACGAGATCGAAGCGGTCGAAATAACAGGAATCACAGAGCTTCCGCTCGCGCGGGGATGCGGACGTCGGATACTCCCGGTCCGTGATATCGACCTCGATGGGGTCGCCACAGTTCGGGCAGAATTCGCGAGAATCGGTCATTGTCGGTTCTATGTCGTTCTCGCTTTTAAGCCTAAAGATGCTGAAGACGCCGAAGACGCCGAAGATATCGGAGAAGGATCACGGAAAGGCGAACTCGTCGTCGTCCACCATATCGCGCCACGAGTGAGTCGGTTCCCACCCGAGCATCGACTGCGCTTTCGCGGTCGAGAGCGCCGAATCAGTCCCCGAAACCGTACACGAGTCGGGGACGTCGTGGAAGAACTCGGACAGCGCCCGCTCGATGGGTTCGTCGAGGTAGTTGTCCGCCGCCGAGACGATGAACGGTTCGTGGCCGGAGAAGTCAGCCGAGATGGCTCGCTCGATGGCGGTCGAAACGTCCCGAACGTCCACGTACGACCAGAAGTTCCCAGCGCCGGTGGCGAGGTTGGTTCGGGCGTCGAGGCAGTTGTACTCGTCGGGGAACTGGACCCACGACCCGCGAATCGACGCCACCGGGACGTCGTAGCGACGGGCGACCATCGCGCCGATTTGTTCGCCGACGACCTTCGACGTACCGTACGGGTCTTCGGGTCGGAGCGGATGTTCCTCGTCCAGCGGAAGGTACTCCGGAAGCGACGGTTCTCCGGCGAGTTGGAAGCCGTAGGCGCTCTCGTTCGACGCCCACGCGATTCGGGCGTTTGCCCTCCCCGCGGCCGTGAGAACGTTGTACGCTCCGACGACGTTGTTTTCGAATATCCGCATTCCAGCGTGGCGTTCGGGCGACGGAAGCGAGGCCCAGTGAACGACCGCATCCGGATTTTCGGTCGAGATGGCTTCCGCCGTCTCGACCTGTTCGGTCAGGTCGGCCGAGCGGAACGAAAGCCCCCGATACCCCCCCAGTTCCCACTCTGAACGGGAGAGACTCATGCAAGTAACGTCCCACCCTTGCTCGGCGAGGTGCGTGGCGAGCCATCGACCGGAACGGTCGAGGCTCCCAGCGAGGACGACCGTTCCGGTCATCGATGTACCCTCGTCGGTTCAAACGAGAACATACACCGTCTAACCCGTCTCTCGGGGTAAGAGTTCTGGCCTCGAAAGACGTGATACTACCACTTTTTTGGTACGAGTATTGGTGTGTATAAAAATTGCCCCCGCCTCGTGTGCTACTTACCCGCACAAGACAACGAATGTGTGAACTACCCCGCCCTACGTGTCTCGTTCGCGCACAAGAGCGACACTCTTGTGAACGGTGTATCCCCTCACTACTCGCTCCGCACCGCGCTCGCTCCTTGAGGTAGAGGGCTTAGCGTCTGAAAACAGTTAAACGGTCGGAATACCTAGACTGAACCATGGAATGGAAGGCAGATTGGGGACTTCGTGCCAGGATGGGCCTCACGATGTTCCTCCTGTTCGCCCTGTATATCGTGTTCGTCGGAGTGATGGAAGTGTTCTTCGGTGGTACTGGTATCTTCACCATGGTAATCATCGGCACCGTCGTGTTCGGCATCAGCCAACTGTTCTTCAGCGACAAACTGGCGCTGTGGAGTATGGGCGCACACGAGGTGAGCGAGGACGAGTATCCGGACCTCCACGCGACCATTGGCCGGCTCTGCCAGCAGGCCGACCTGCCGAAGCCGAAGGTCGCCGTCGCTGATACGCGTGTTCCAAATGCGTTCGCAACCGGACGCTCGCAGAAGAACTCCGCCGTCTGCGTGACGAGTGGCCTCCTCCAGACGCTGAATCAGGAGGAGTTGGAGGGCGTGCTCGCACACGAACTCTCGCACGTCAAGAACCGCGACGTGATGGTGATGACCATCGCGTCGTTCCTCTCGACCATCGCGTTCATGATCGTTCGCTGGGGATGGCTGTTCGGCGGCGGCCGCAACAGTCGGGACGGGAATCAGGTTCCCGTCTTCGTCGCAATCATCGCGTCGCTCGTCGTGTGGATCATCAGCTACTTCCTCATTCGGGCACTCTCGCGCTACCGCGAGTTCGCCGCGGACCGTGGCGGAGCGACGATTACGGGTAAACCGTCGGCGCTCGCCTCGGCCCTGCTGACCATCGACGGTCGGATGGACAAGGTTCCGAAGGAGGACCTCCGCGAGTCCTCCGAGATGAACGCGTTCTTCATCATCCCCGCAAAAGCAGGCTTCATCAGCAACCTGTTCAGCACGCACCCGAGCACGGAGAAGCGCGTCGAGCGCCTCCGCGACATGGAGCGCGAGATGGAGTCGTACTAACGGCTCACGGCGTCTTGATGTAGGCGTATCCCTTCTTCGCCTGCAGCTTGGTGAGTTCGCCGACCCCGGCGGGAACGACTTCGACACCCGAAAGGAGGTCCTTTTTCGTATAATTGAACTTGTTCATGCTGTTGTGGCAGGCCTTGAACTTCACGCCCTTCTCCACGAGGGAGTTGACCTTGTCGGCCACCGTGGAGTCCTTCGAAACGAGTTTGACGCCGCCGCCGTTGGCGACGAGCGCGATCGTCTCCGTGTCCGTCGAATCGTCGTTCAGGAGGTTGGCGACGTTCGCCACCGCGTGTCCTTGATGCTCTTCCCCGTCGCTGTAGTGAAATACCGTACTCATCGTGATATCCTCCGATTCTTCGTCGGTCTCCGTCGTTTCCGCTTCCGTCGTGGTTCCTGTCGTTGTGTCGGTTTCCGTGGTGGATGTGGAGGCACCTTTCGCGTCTTCAGTCGGGCCGTTGGAGCAACCCGCGAGCGCGATGGCGGTGCCAGCACCTGCCAGTTCGAGAAACCGGCGTCGGGAATGCGTTCCCATCGGTTCCACTGACGGGTGCGAGGACCTTTATTAACAGCGACATAAGTATCGCGTCCCTTTTTCCTCCCCGCCTCCGTAGGCCCCGATATGGGATTACTCGATGGAATCCGTGAAGTGCTCGGCATCCGCGCCGAGACGGATGCTGGCCGGGCGGCCGACCCCGAGGACCTCTTCGGCATGAGCACGGCCTACGTCACGATGGAAGCCGACCTCGGCTACGAATCGGTCGGGCAGGCCGCGCTCTGTTTCTCCGAAGTCGATAGCACCGACTTCCAGAACGCGGTGGACGAGGTTCACGCCATCCTCGAAGCCGGAAAGGAAGAGACGGGAACCGAGGCGACCGCACACGTCGACAGCCACGGATACTCGTGGTTCGTCCTCGAAGACGACGACCCCGAGGACCTCGTGACGAGCCTCCACTTCGCGGCCGACACGTTCGTGGAGGAAGGCTACGGTTCCCGCCTCCTCGCGGCGATTTTCGGCTTCGAGCGCGACGGCAACTACGTCTATTGGCTGTACTCGTTCCGCCGTGGTGCCTACTACCCGTTCGCGCCGAAACGCGGCCACGAGCGCGACTCGGCCGCCGAGTTCAAACTCCAGAGCAACCTGGACGGGGAACTCGAAATCGAGTCGGACGAACAGTACTGGTATCCGCTCTGGTCCGACCATTCCGGCAAACATCCGTGGCAGTAGTTCGCACGAGACTTCTTCTTCGTATCTAAAGGCTTTCTTTCCAATTTGATTGTATCCTATTCCCGCCATCGATTTTCACTTTCACTCTGCTGTTAACGGGGATTTATATGATGAGGGGAACAAGGGAGAACTACAATGGCAGACGTAGACCTCGAAGCACTCCCCGGCGTTGGACCGGCAACAGCAGAGAAACTCCGAGAAGCGGGATTCGACTCCTACCAGAGCCTCGCAGTTGCGAGCCCTGGCGAACTGAGCAACACCGCAGACGTCGGCGAGAGCACGTCCGCTGACATCATTCAGGCCGCACGGAAGGAGGCCGACATCGGTGGGTTCGAGACTGGTTCGCAGGTTCTCGAACGACGCGAGCGGATCGGCAAACTCAGCTGGCAGATCGACGAAGTGGACGAACTGCTCGGCGGCGGCGTCGAGACCCAGTCCATCACCGAAGTGTACGGCGAGTTCGGTGCGGGGAAATCCCAGATCACCCACCAGCTTTCCGTCAACGTCCAACTTCCGCGTGAACAGGGCGGTCTCCACGGAAGCGTCATCTTCATCGACTCCGAGGACACGTTCCGTCCCGAGCGTATCGACGACATGGTTCGTGGCCTGCCGGAAGAAGCCCTTCAGGCCACGATGGACGACCGCGAAATCGAGGGGACGCCGGACGACGAGGAAGCGATGCAGGAACTCGTCGACGACATCCTCGACAAGATCCACGTCGCCAAGGCGTTCAACTCCAACCACCAGATGCTCCTCGCGGAGAAGGCCCAGGAACTCGCGGGCGAACACGAGGACGGCGACTGGCCCGTCCGACTGGTCTGTATCGACAGCCTCACGGCCCACTTCCGCGCCGAATACGTCGGCCGTGGACAACTCGCCACCCGCCAGCAGAAACTCAACAAACACCTCCACGACATCGACAAGGTCGGTAACCTGTACAACACGGCCATCGTGGTGACGAACCAAGTTTCGTCCAACCCCGACTCGTTCTTCGGCGACCCAACCCAGCCAATCGGTGGGAACATCCTCGGACACAAATCGACGTTTCGGATGTACCTCCGCAAGTCGAAGGGCGACAAGCGTATCGTCCGCCTCGTGGACGCGCCGAACCTCGCCGACGGCGAGGCCGTCATGCGCGTGCAGGACGGCGGTCTGAAGCCCGAATAATCGGGCGGTTCGAAAACGCGTTCTCCCCTTTGTTTTTCTTTCTCGATTCCGGGATAGCTCCCGCTAACTCGCAAATCGTCACATCGAACTCGAACGCCCGGCACCGCAAAATCGGAACTCCGTCGATTATTTCAAATCCGCCGCTTATTCCGTCGTCGTCCGCCCTTCTTCCTGCTCGCCCTCGTAAATCTCCGCACCATCTTGAACGATTTTCTCGGCGAGCACGGCGCATTTGACCCGCATGGGGCTGATATCGACGCCGAGCATGTCGATAACGTCGTCCCGGTCCATCGCCGCAACCTCGTCCAGACTCATGCCGGGAAGCTTCTGGGAGAGCATACTGGCGCTGGCTTGGCTGATTGCACAGCCGTCGCCGCGGAACGCGACGCGTTCGATGGTTTCGCCGTCGTCTTCGAGGGAGACGTCGAATTCGAGTTCGTCGCCACAGGAGGGGTTGACTCCCTCGTGACTGAACTGGGCGTTTTCGAGTTCCCCGTAGTTTCGCGGGTTCCGGTAATGGTCGAGAATCTGCTGCCGGTACATGTCCGAACCCATGCTCATAGTTGAATCTGGGTAGGAGAGATTCACCTAAAAGGATTCCGACGGTTCCGCCCCGGCGGCCGTCGAGAGTCCGTACTCCTCGCCACCCAGGTCGTCGAGGGTCGCGATCGCTCGAAGTTGCGGATGGATCAGCCAGCAGAGGGCGATACAGAGGAAGCCGAATCCGGTGGTCGTCATGACGACGGCGTTTCCGAAAGCGTCCCCGCCCAGGCCGCCGAGCAGCGACCCGAGGGGCATCGCACCCACGGAGGCGCTCGAAAGCACCGACGAGACGCGGCCCATCAGGTGTTCCGGAACGACGGATTGGATCATCGCCGCGAAGATGACGTTCGTCGCGCCGACCGGAATCCACGCCAGGAAAAACAGTCCGAGCGTCGCCGGGAACCACCCGGCGGCGACCGCGGCGAGCCACACGACTCCACCGAAGAGGAACCCGCCGATGCTCAAGGCGGCGAGTGAAAATCGTTCGAGGGGCGACGCCGCGAGCGACCCGATGAGCATTCCGCCGACGACTGCGGCGAGGAGAAACCCGTACGCATCTGACCCGCCGTGTGCTTTCGCGTACGCCGGGAGAACCGCAAGTGTGCTTCCGATAGCCGCGTTGACGACGAGGCTCCCGGCGAGCACCCACACGAGTATCGATCCGCGAACGTAGTCGATACCGTCACGGAGTTGGGCGAGATAGTCATCGAGGGCGGACGTGACATTCTCGGGGTCTTCGTTTTCGGCTTCCTCTTTCGTTTCCTCACCGTTCGACTGCGATTCCGCGGCCGGTATTTTTACTCCCAGAAAGACGAGCGTCGCCGCGAGGAACGTCACCGAATCGACGAGGTAGAGGGCGATTGCGCCCATCGCCGCGATGACGATGCCGCCGAGCGCGGTGAACGCGAAATCGACCCCTTGGTAGGCGAACGAAAAGGCCGAGTTGGCTTCCACGAGTTCGTCTTTGTCCACGACGCGGGGGAGAGCGGCCTGCTCAGCGGGGTAGACGAACTGGTTGAGCAGCGAGAGGATCGGCATCACGACGAGGACGACCCACACCGTCAGCCATCCCATCGCGTAGGCCACCGGGATGGTGAGGACGAAGATTCCCTGTGCGAGTTGTGTTCCGACGAGAATCCGTCGAATCCGCCAGCGGTCCACCAGCGGTCCGGCGAGAAATTGGAGCGTCTGGGGAAGCATCGTGAGAAAGCCCGCCAGTCCCGTGTAAAACGACGAGCCGCCGAGTTGGAACGCCAACCACATCGCCGCGACGGCGTACGCACTGTCCCCCGCGTTCGTGACCAACCGACCGAGGAACAGCCGACTGAAGGTCAGATTTTCGAATAGAGAGCGCATGAAACGAGACTGGAGGGGGAGCGAGATATATGATTCCAGAAATACAGTTCTGTTGCGGAAATATCCGAAACTGAGTTCTGTATGATGGCTGTCACTCTTCGACGTGAACGGCGAGTTCCTCGTCCACGGTCAGCGTGAGTTCGTCGTCGTCGAGCGTGACGACGCATTCGGCAACGAGCGGGGCCTCCGAGACGAGACGTTCGTTATCCCCGCTGAGCCATTCGAGTTCCCAGACGGTCGCTTTGGTGAGGTCGATACCGTGGTCGTAGTGGAACGCGACTACCGCCGGATGTCGGAGGAGATACGTCCCGAGATTGCCGGATGCGCGGTCCCCACAGCGCTCGCAGACGAATTCGATGCCGACCTCTTGGTCGCTGTAGAAGTACTCCGACTCGGTGATGAGCGACCCGACAGTCTTCCCGGAACACCGAAGACAGACGCCGTCCGCCATGAGCGAAAAGACGTTGAGAAGCCAGCGCTCGAACGTCCTCTGTAACTCCGACTCGTCACGCCCCTCGAACGCTCCCGGTGGTAACCCGAACGTCGACCGATCCTCGTCGCACGTTTCACAGCGAATCGTGACACGTTCCTCTTCGTACGTCGCGGTCAGTTCCGTCCCGCAATCCGGGCAGTTGGCGTCGAGTTCGAACCGCTCCGTTTCGGCACGCTGTGTGTAGGTCCCCGAGAGAATCGCGCCGATGACCTGCGAGCCCGCAAACGTGAGTTCGTACTTCCCGTCCACCTGCCGGACGAACAGGCCGACGAGTTTGTTCAGATGATAGTTGAACTGCCCGCTGTCACGGATTTCGACTCGGTCGTGGAGGTCGGAAAACGACAGCGACTCGTCGGCCTTCCAGAGGGCCTGAATGATTCCGATGCGGGTGTCGTTTCCGAGCAGCGAGAACGCTTGCTCCGGAGACACCTCTCGCTCGTCCGCGTCCATGTCCCGTGATGGGTCGGACGCGTGAAATACTTTTCAACGCATCACCATCACACGTTCGTAGCGAACGGTCGAAAATTTCGAAGACTTTCCGTGTCGCTGTTGCAAAATCAGGAAAATCGGCTCCATCTTCCCCCCGACCGACTTTAGGACAACTGCTCCACACCGTCTCCGGTCTTTATCTCGCCGGATTCGATGACGCTGGCGCGAAGTCCGCCGCGGTGAATCAGCGCCGAAAGCGTCCCGTCCTCGGTCAGCGACTCCAGATGCGAGCAAGGTTCACAGAGTTCGACGCCCTCGCAAATCGCGTCGCCGACGCGGAACCGCTTCCCGACGAGGTGATTCAGCGCGGCGTTGCGCGTCGTCACGTTGCGACGGTGTTCCCCGGGTCCGAGCGCGATTCCGGCCTCCGCCTCGATGGCGTCGAGCGCCTCGGTTTCGATGAGCGTGATGTCGTTCCCCGAAACGTCGGGGTCGAAGTGGCGGTCGCCGCGGAGTCCCGACCCCGCTACCGCTTCAACGGTCTCGATTTCCTCAGTTTTCCCTGCCGACTCCGCAGCGATGTGAATCGCCTCGATTTCGCCGATTCCGTCCATGCACGTCGATTGCGTGCTGACAGTATAAATTCGTGGCTGACTGTGCGAATCGTTAGCAACCTCTACTGTGATTCCAGCGAGTCGAGGATATCGGCGACGTATCCCCGAAACCGCGCCGCAGTCTCGGCCGCTTTGCGTTCTCCGTGCTGGTCCTGAAGGTACAGCGACCGGAAGAACGACACGACGACGAGCAGTCGATAGGCCGGCGCTCGACGCTCGAATTTCGGTGGAAGTCCCAGTACCGATTCGTACCCCGCGCGGAACGCTTTAGCCAGCGATTCGTCCACGCCGTCCGGATCCCTGCACATCGGAATCGCCGTCCGCCAATAGTCGTACTCACCCGGCCCGACGAGCGCGTGTTCGAAGTCGATGACGGTGGTCACTTCTGACCCATCGCGGCCGACGTGGTCGGGGACGTAGTTGCCGTGACAGAGAACCGGTTCACCAACGCCGCGGAACAAGTCCGGACGCCGGCCGACGAACGCCAACGCCTCGGTTGCGACTTCGGCATCCACTTCGTAGCCCCTATTGCGCAGGAATTCACAGCGGTCCGCGAGGAAGTCACACCGTCTCGTGCCACGACTTGCGGGCGTTGAGCGCCAGTTCGCCGTCCTTCGCTTCGAGGAAACCGAACGAGTCGAAGCGGGCTTCATCGTGTAGCGTTGCCAGTCCAGCGCCTATCGTTCGTGCACCCGATTCGTTCACGCTTCCGTCGTCCGGAACCGCATCGTCCCACTCGGCGACGAAGTAATCCTCCCCGACGGCAAGAACGTGAGGCACTGGAACCGAAGTGGTCGCTTCGAGGAACTGCATAATCCGCGCTTCCATCGCTGGGTCACCTTCGGCGCTCGTCGCGCGCTTGCAAATCGCGCGTTTTCCACCGAACCGAACTTCATGAGTGACGTGTGGCGGTACGTCGTGCAGTTCCCGGCCGATTTCGTATTTTTTCGTGTGCGATTCGAGTCGCTCGCGTATCGCTCGTTCGTTTGCTTGCATGATGTTCGTCGCGTGACGTGCGAGGACCGGTCGAAGCGAGCAGTCCGATTCGCGTGCGGGCGCTGTCGCTCCGACCGAAAGAAGTGGACACCCAATCCTTCAGCAACCGACTATTTGACGTCACCGACAGAGAACAGGTTGCAGGCAATGGAAGTCGAACAGACCGTCCAGTTCCCGGAATACAGTCAAACTCAGAACCAGCATCCGCGCGAACACAGTGAGCGCGGTTCACCGACGGCGAAACGAAGTGAGTCGTCGGCCTTTTTTAGCGTAGATTTTTGCGAGCGGTTCGACGAGATGCGCGAAGCGCATCGAGGAGGACCCGAAGCAAAAAGGTACTACTCGAAGGCGGCGATGCCGGTGAGATCCTGCCCCAGAACCAGCGTGTGAATGTCGTGGGTGCCCTCGTAGGTGTACACCGTTTCCATGTTCGCCATGTGGCGCATAGGCGGGTAGTC
>NZ_JBAWAC010000520.1:0-16020 GCF_049589095.1 Haladaptatus sp.
CCCGACGGCCGGGTGTACCTTCTCGTCAGTAGTCTCTCGGGCGTGGAGGAGGTCGTCTCGCGGGCGGGCGAGAACGATTTCAGTGCCGTCGCGCTCCGCGACGAGTCGTTCCCGTTCGAGACGCTGACGATCCTGAAACTCGTCCGCTGATCGTCGCTGACATTACTGCGAAACATTTTCAGGAACGGAAAATATTAAACACCAGCATAACTAACCCCGGAGTACATGACTGAACGAATCGCCACATCCACGGGGCTGTTTCCGCTCCCCGATTGGGCGAAGGACGATCTCTCCGATCTGAAGGGCCACCAGAAACACGACCTCATCTCGGGCGACGAAGGGTCGGAACTGACCGCGGTGTACGACGACGCACGGAAGGAAGTCGTCGCGGTGCAACAGGACGCCGGACTCGACCGAGTCGTGGAGGGCCAACTGCGCTGGGACGACATGCTGGCCCATCCGCTGACGGTACACGATTCGGTCGAAACCGGCGGAATCGTGCGCTACTACGACAACAACAACTTCTACCGTGACCCCGTGGTCGTGGACGAACTCACGTTCGACGGCGACGTGGCGAACGAACTGGAATCGACCGCCGAACTCGCTGACGACGTGCAGGCCGTCCTCCCCGGACCGTACTCGCTCGCCGACCTCGCCACCGACGACTACTACGGTGACGACGAGGAGTTCCTCGCCGCGGTCGCGGAGTTCCTCGCCGGGGAAGTCGAGGCGTTCCCAAGCGTCGAGACGCTGTTCCTCCTCGAACCGTCGCTCGTGGAGAACCCGCCCGCGGACGGCGAGGACGCCCGCGCAAGCGAGGCAATCAACGTCGTCGCGAGCGCGACGGACGCCGACGTGGTGGTGCAACCGTACTTCGGGTCGCTCACCGAGAAGGTCCACGCACACGTCCTCGACGCCGACATCGACGCACTCGGCTACGACCTCGTCACCGACCACGACGGCTGTCTCTCCAACATCAACGAGTTCGGGACGACGGATTCGGTGTCGCTCGGACTGGTCGACGGGCAGAACACGCTGGTCGAATCGCCCGAGACGGTCGCCGAACGGGTCGATTGGTTCGAGGAGAATACGCCGGTCAACGAGTTCGAGAAAGTATATCTCACCACGAACACGGAGCCGTTCTACCTGCCGTACAACAAGTTCGAGGAGAAACTGGCCGCGCTCGGTGAAGCCGCGCGGTTGGAGGAGGTGGAAGCATGAGTGACGAATCTGCTTCCGGTTCGAACGACGCACGAAACCAGTTCCGTCCGGAGGACCACGACAACGACCACTTCATCCTGACGACCATCGTCGGAAGCTATCCCAAGCCGAAGTGGGTGGACCGCTCGCGCGAACTCTACAACGACCCCGACGCGGACTTCGACGGGAAGGCGTGGCAGGAGGCGAAAGACGACGCCTCCCGCCTCATCACGGACGAACACGAGCGCGCCGGACTGGACGTCGTAGTGGACGGCGAGATGCGGCGCAACGAGATGGTCGAGTACTTCGCCCACCGCATTTCGGGCTACGAGTTCAACGGCCCGGTGAAGGTGTGGGGACACAACTACTTCGACAAACCGAGCGTCGTCACGGACGTCGAGTACGACGAGACGTGGCTCGTGGACGAGTACGAGTTCACCAGCGAGGTGGCCGAGCGTCCCGTGAAGGTGCCCATCACCGGTCCGTACACGCTGGCGAGTTGGAGTTTCAACGAGGCCTACGACGACGAGGAGTCGCTGGCCTACGACCTCGCTGACCTGGTGAACGAGGAGATCGAGAAACTGGTCGAAGCGGGCGCACGCTACATCCAGATCGACGAACCGGCGCTGGCGACGACGCCGGACGACCACGCCATCGTCGGTGGCTGTCTGGAGCGCATCGCGGACGGCATCCCGGACGACGTCTACCTCGGTCTGCACGTCTGCTACGGCGACTACTCGCGTATCTATCCCGAAATTCTGGAGTTCCCGGTGGACGAGTTCGACCTCGAACTCGCCAACGGCGACTTCGAGCAGTTGGACGTGTTCCGCGACCCCGAATTCACCGCGAACCTCGCGCTCGGTGTCACCGACGCCCACACCGCCGAAGTCGAGAGCGTCGAGGAGATCAAGGCGAACATCCGGAAGGGACTCGAAATCGTCCCGCCCGAGCAACTGACCGTCAGTCCCGACTGCGGTCTGAAATTGCTCCCGCGCGACGTGGCGTACGGCAAGATGGCCAACATGGTGCAAGCCGCGCGCGAAGTCGAAGCGGAACTCGATGCCGGTGAGATCGACATCGGCGGCGAAGCGGTCAGCGCCGACGACTGACGCTCGACGGCGTCCTGAAGGCGAGTCTCCATCTATTTTTCGACCAAAAAAGTTCGAGCGACGCGTCTTCGCTCCGTTACCTGCCGTAGTGGCCGTGGCCGCCGTGGTTACCTCCATGACCACCGTAACCGCCGTGGTGGCCGTGATGACCACCATGACCGTGGTGTCCGTGACCGCCATGGTGTCCGCCGTGTCCATGGCCGCCGTGGTGACCGTGTCCATCGCGCGCGTATTCGAACTTGACGCTGACCGGAACGCGGCCGCCCTCACCCGGATGGGCCGCCCACGTCGAAGCCGCGATGACTTTCTCGAAGTTACCGTTGTGGAGGAAGTGTTCGAGTTCCTGTTTCTCGCCGTCGTCGAAGGTCCGCATGTCGAGTTGTTTGACCTTCGCACGGCCGTTCTTCTTGATGCCGATGAAGGTGAACTGGTACTCGACCTTGTCACCCGTCGCCTCGCGGAGACTCTCGAACGAGTCCGTCGAGTCCGTGGCGACGTGCTCGCCGCCGACTTCGACGTTCCGGACGTACATGCCGGGATGGGTGATCGCCCAGTCGGTCACGTAGCGGAAGGCGACGAGAACGTCACCCTCGCCCTCGTATTTCGAGAGGTCGAACGACTGGTTGACCCAGGTTCCGTTGGTCGTACCGGTGTATCCCGGTACGTTCTCCTTGACCGTCGGGTGGGCATCCGGGTTCGGGGAGTCGTCCGTCCGGTTGGATTCCAGACTCTCCCACGTCTCCCCGCCGTCCGTCGAGACCTGCACGAAGCCGTAGTCCCAGTTCTTCTCGATGTCGTAGTTCGTCTCGAACGACAGCGTCGATCCGTTCGAGAGGTCGGCATCCATGATGGCGTACCGGTCGAGCAGGGTTCCGGACCCGGAGTACAGTACCTTCCCCTCACCGTCGACGGGGTCAGTCGCAGTCTGCCACTGGGTTCCGATGTAGTCCGTTCCCGATAGCTCCACGCCCGTTATCGGCCCTTTGTCGGACGTGTCGACCTCCTTGTAGTTGGTTCCCCACGCGCCAGCGGTACCGACGTCGTTCGACGTGTTGAGGTTCAAATCGAGGCCGTCGATGTCGTACTCGTCCCGGACGTGGTGGTCGGACGAGTCGAGCACCGCCGCGGTCGAGAAGTCCTGATAGAGGTGGTAGAAGTCGGTGTTCGCACCGGTCTCGTTCAGAGTTTCCTCGACGCCCTCGATTCCGTTCTTCGTATCGTGTGCGAGGTTGCTGATGAAGTCGGTTCCGTACCTGTCGCTCAGGTACATCTGGAAGCTGAGCGCGATGCCGTAGTCCGAGAGGACGTTGATGGCCCCTTGATCCTCCCAGTTGGTGAGGGAGTTCGACGGCAGTTCCTCGTAGGCGTCGATGTGCTCTTGGGCGATGCCGTAGCCGGTGACGGTTTCGGCGTAATCGGACATGCCTTCGTTCACCCACGTCGTCTCGTCACTGTCGAGGTCGTTGTGGATGAGGTGCTGGTACTCGTGTGCGAGCGTTCCCTCGGAGCCGACCTCGTCGTTGGTCTCGTTGACTTCCTGCCATCCCGCTGCATCGAGCGTGACGACGTTGCGGTCGGTGTACTGCTGAATCTGGGGCGAGTAAAATCCAGCCGTGTAGATGGGGTACGACGAGTTGTAGTAGTTCTCGTCCCGGATGTTGTCCACCAGCAGGACGGTCTTGCCGGACCCGTTCTCGGTGTGATAGTAGTCGTCGGGGACTGCACCGAGTTCCTCCAGAAGGCTGTCCGTCCCGTTACGGGCGTCGGGTTTGCCGAACACGTCGGCTTCGGTGTCGTAGATGTTCTCGTCGAACGCCGTGCGAAGCGCTTCGGCCTGCTGTTCCGAGACCGTCGGGTCGGTACGCGAGTCGTTTTCCGGCCACGTCATGTCGCGGGCGACCCACACTTCGACGTTGTCACCGACGGAGAGGAGGGTGAAGTTCTTGAAGTAGTAGCTATCGTTGTCGGAGCCGAGGTACTGCTTGGTCGTTCCGATGCCGTCCGGGTCGGTCGCGTCGTCGGACGGGTCCATGATGATGGACGAGTCCGTATCCGCGAGGATGGATGCCGTCCCGGCCCGCTCTCTATCCGTCGTCGTGAACCTATCGGGAGCGGTATCGAAATCTATCGGCTTGTCGAGCGACTCCTGTGAGGGTTCGCCCTTCCGATATTCGACGCCGTCCGAGGAGTTGTTCACGGGGTGCTTCGGGTCGAGGACGGTCGGACGAAGGTCGTCACTCGTGTTCGGGTTTGTTGCTACAGTACCGCCAGCCCAGAGAGCCGACGTGGACAGTACGACTAATAAACTCAACGCCACCGCTTTTATTTTCATCCGACGTGTACTGTTAACGCTATCTACATAATTATTTGCAAAAATTATTGAATTATTTAATCACATTATATACTAAATACAGATGGCTTTTGGCACCGGCGTATCTCGGGTTTCGATTCCGAGTGCCCCGGAACACCGTGGCTGCGAGACGAGCAGGGGGCGTGGAGCGACTGTCGCGCGGTCGTTTTCACGTTCGCGTTTCCGCGAACGGTACCCTTTTCGCTTCGGAGAGGATGGTTTCGAACGTATGAGCGGGACATTCGACCACGTAATGATGCGTGTAGAGGATTTGGACGAATCGCTCGACTGGTACCAGACGCACCTCGGATACGAGGAGAAAAGCCGGTGGGAGGCGGATACGTTCACGAACGTCCACCTCGGTCCCGAAGACGTACACGAGGACGGGGCGACGCTCGAACTGACGTACAACCACGACGACCGTTCCTACGAGATGGGCGACGCATGGGGTCACATCGCGGTCCGCGTCGAGGACGTGTACGACGCCTACGAGGAACTGATGGACGCCGGTGTGGAGGACTACCGCGACCCCGATTCCTGTGGTGGTCGATACGCGTTCGTCAAGGACCCCGACGGACACGAGATCGAAATCGTTCAGCGCGACCACGGTGCGCGCTGGAGCATCGACCACACCATGATCCGCGTCGAAGATGCCGACGACGCGCTCGGGTTCTGGACGCGCAAGTTCGAATACGTGCACACAGGGCGATGGGAGTCGGACACGTTCGCCAACTACTTCATGAAGCCCGAAGACGCCGCCGAGGAGGCGATGGCGGTGGAACTGACGTACAACTACGATGGGCGTTCCTACGAACTGGGCGACGCGTGGGGTCACTTCGCAGTGCGCGTGGACGACCTGCGCGACGACTGGGATACCCTAATGGAGCGCGAGGCCGAGGACTACCGCGACCCGGAATCGTGCGACGACAGGTACGCGTTCACCAAGGATCAGGACGGACACGAGATCGAACTCATCGAGAACTGAGCGCGAATACGGACGTTTCTTTTTCCGCAATATCGGGCAATATTCACGGAGAACTGTATCATTTGTTCGTAATTATCAGATGTATCTCAGTCATCTATTTCTTTTATAATCGTCCATAAATCATGTATTCCTTTCGATACAAACATCATCTCCTACTTAAAGACTGGAATGGTGAATCTCCGACTTAATGACTCCTTGTACTATTGCGGGTTCGCTCCTGGACATCCGATTGGTCTCATCTATTACCATTATATGGGGTCCCCATTGGCGCCGCTATTGCCTGAATTCTTGCGTTTGAGTGGATAACGGTAGATTACCAGACCACAAAGCATTTATAATAAGAGAATAACTTTCTTCCTGTACTCCTACCCATGGTGGCAGATGGAGTACCACTTCCTCCCGAACCGGTTCGGGTTGGACGAAATGTCGATACGGTCGTGGGAAAAGAACTGTCGCCGACAAAGAAACAATCAACGAGAAAGCATGACAGGAAATAACTCAAAGGTTCGCAGCCTCGCCCTGACCGCGATGCTCGTGCTGTCGGTCTTCGCCGGCACCATGGCATTCGCAGGCACGGCAGGTGCTGCTAGTGGCACTGACATCACTCAAGGGCCTGTTGAATACACCGACAGCTCTGGGAACCACATGATCGAAGTAGTTTTGGGCCAAACTGGATCCCACAGCTACACAGTCTACGACCGCACTGGAAAACAAGTTGCGACCCCCACTGATTCCGGCAAATCGGGCGACCAGAACGTTACCCTCGATGTCGGACAGGATCTGAGCGGTGAAGCAACGCTCAACATCGACGGTGAGAATTTCTCCGTCACGACGACCTCGGCAACTGTTGACAACGCCACGTCGTCGCTCAACGCATACGCTGGCGAGAAAATCGCAGTTCTGGTAGATTTGAACGGCCAGAGCTACCAGGTCTCCTCCGGTAACTCCGACTTCAACACCCGCCGCCTCGGCACGGGTGCCGACAGCAAAGTTGCCGTCTTCGACACCGAAGGTCTGGACACGGGCTCCAGCTACAACTTCACCATCGGTGGTAACTCCGCAACCGAAGTCAGCCTCGATGACCTCGGCTTCGAGGTTAGCGCTGACAACGTTACAACCGCGGAAAACGTCATCGCGACCGCCTCTGCATACCAGAGCGGCCGCGAGATCAAGGCGACGCTGTACGACAGCAACGACAACGAAGTTCAGACGCTGAACGACGACATCGGCAGCGACGGTAGCGTTGATGTCTCGTTCGACGAAGCTGATGCTGGTTCCTACACCGTCGAAGTGACGGATATCAAAACGGGGATCACCGCTTCCACCGACCTCACGGTCACGGAAGCTGGCGACGAGAAAGCAACCTTCGTTGACATGCCAGCCACCCCGCGTGGCGACATCGCCAACATCACGGTCAACCTCGAAAACACTGACACGGCGTACGTCCAGATCGGTACGTTCGCTGACTCGAACTTCCAAGCGAACGTCGAAGCCACTGACACCGACGATGACGGTCAGGTCGTTCTCCACCTCAACACGTTCGAGACGAACAAGAGCACGAGCTACGTGAGCGCAGGAGAGGGAACGAGCATCGAGAGCCAGACCGACGAACAGCTCAGCTCCGACCCACTCGTCAACGGTAGCTACGACCTCGCAGTCAGCACGATTGGCTTTAAGGCCCAGTCCGACAACGGTGGCTACGATATCGCCGATAGCCCGTCGGACAAGACCCAGCTCCGTATCAGCCCACGCTCGACTGACTCCATCAGCACGTGGATTCAGCCGGAAAGTGTGAGCTCGCATGATAACGTTGCAGACGTTACGGACAGCATCACGCAGCGTAGTACCGTCGCAGGTGAAGACAACATTATCCTCAAGGTCGACGCAACCGGTATCTACGGCGCGAACGAGCTGCAGGATATCAAGAGCCGAAGCGACATGTCGCTGAAGATTGTCGAGACCGGCGACAACGTCGAAAAGAACACGAATGCAGACACCGTCCCATCGGGCAAATACGACATCATCACTGACGGAGTGAACGGTACCTTCTACGTCGTCATGGACGCAAACGAGCTCCAGAACGTGGACGGCGCAGATGGCTACGGCGACTGGAAAGCGACGTTCACCGTCAAGAAGAGCTACGCGCTCAACGACGGTGAAGACCAGTCCGTCTCCACCACCTTCACGTACGAAGAGCAGGACACCTCGCTGAACGGCGGCGAAGACTTCCAGGCTCCGAAGGGCAACTCCACCGTCTCCGGTAAGACGAACCTCGCACCGGGTACGGAACTCAGCGTCGTTGCCGACAGCAACATCTTCTACATCCCACAAGATGTGACCGTCAGCGACGACGGTACGTTCTCGGCGAAGTACAACTTCGACCGCGATGACGTCGACAACGGCACGGAGTTCTCCGTCTACGTCAGCGATGATGAAGACAACACCAAGATCGGTGGTGTCGTGAACGCGGACATGAACGACACGACGACCACGACCACGACGACGTCCTCGACGACCACGACGACGTCCTCGACGGACACGACCACGACGTCTTCGACGGACACGACGACGTCCACGACGTCCTCGTCCGAGACGACGACGACGTCCTCGACCTCGACCTCGACCTCGTCGAACGATGACGGTCAGCCTGGTTTCGGCGTCGCAGTCTCCGTCGTTGCACTCCTCGCCGCTGCGCTCCTCGCGCTCCGCCGAGAGAACTAAATCGGACATCGCGTCTGATTTCGACTAACGAAAACTAATTCATTTTTCGCGTACTCGACCCCTCAGCGACAGCCTTACTGAACGGGTCAAAATAATCGAGAAGAAGTCGTCCGCTGGTTTTACAGCGTACGTATCGATTCACACGACGTCGAGCAGTTCGCTCGGTGCGTCCGCGAGCGATGCGAGGGCGTCCGCCTCGATGTGATGGAGATCTCCAGGAACGACGAGCAGGTGGAGCGGGTCGCCAAAATCGCGCTCCGCGAGTACTGATAGTCGATCGGCTTCGACGAGCGGGTCGGGGCTTCCGGCACGCGCGACGACGACGGCGAGCACGTCGTCGTAGCCATCGGCGAGCAACTCGGCCGCGTGGCTTCCCGTCATATACTCGTCTTCGGTCACCGACTCCTTTCGCGGATTCCAACCGACTTTGATGTCGAGGTAGACGAGCGTATGGAGCCCCCGTACTCGGTTGTCGTCGAGCACGTCGGTCACGCTCGCCGGGAGTCCATCCGCGCCGTGGGCGTACTCGAACGGGAGCGTGGTCGCTTTGCCGAACCGATAATTCTGGAGACCGGTGAGACCGCTGGCCGCGGATTCCGCAGTCGGCGCGTGGATGACGCGGGTGTCGATACCGCGGTCTTCGGCACGCAAACGGAGGTCCACGTGGGTCGTCGAAATCATGGTGTCACCGGCGGTGAGAAAGGCGGCGTGTCCGGATTCGGCGGCGTCGAGGATATCCTCGGGATCCTGTTCGACACCCGGGCGGTCACGAACTTCGATGTCCGTCTCGTGAAACGCTTCGAGGTCGGCGACGTCTGCCCCGATGAGTTTGCTGGTGTAGAATTCGGCGAAAACTTCGTCCGCGTCGGCGATCGCTTCGCGGCCCTCGACGGTTATCGAGCGCTCGTCGTACAGGCCAAGACCGATGAAAGTGAGCATGAGGAGGGTTTGGAAAGATGCACGTTTAAGGGATGCGACCCGAAGCGTCAGCGTTAACGCCCGCTTCCGGCAAGGAGACGTATGGAAGTACCTTGCGTGCGCGTCGAACGGGAACAGGGGGAAGCGGCGCGCCGCGAACTCGCGGAGTCGGATTTGGTGGTGGACGAGGTGGAAATCGTGGTCGAAGACGGCTGGCTCTACATTCCCGTCACCGACCCCGACGCCGTTCCATCCGGGTTCGAACTCGTCTCCCACGATCTCCCGACCCGCACGACACAGCGGATGCCCGCCGACATCCTCGGCTTCGAACCGAGTTACGAGCGACTCGGGGACATCGTCCTCATCGACGAGGACGACTCGGAACTGGCGGGGGGAATCGCGGACGCCATCATCGCGTCGGCATTGCCGGTCGAGACGGTGCTCAATCGCGCGTCGAAAGTGAAAGGCGAGACCCGCGTCCGCGACTGGGACGTACTGGCCGGAAACGGCACCGAAACCGTCCACCGTGAGTACGGATGTGAGTTCCTCTTGGACGTCGCACGCGTGTACTTCTCACCACGTCTCGCGACGGAGCGCCACCGTGTCACCGAGCAGGTCACGCAGGACGAACACGCGTTCGATATGTTCGCCGGTGTCGGGCCGTTCGTGATCCCGTTCGCAAAGCGCGGTGCAACCGTCGTCGGCGCGGACGTGAACGAGGTCGCTATCGACTACCTCCAAGAGAACGCACGCCGGAACGGGGTCGAAGACCGCGTGACGGCGATTCCCGGCGACGTTCGAGGGACGGCCACGGAGTACGAGGACTGGGCCGACCGCATCGTGATGAACCTCCCCCACAGCGCCGACGAATTCCTCGATACCGCCGTCGCGCTGGCGAGCGACGACTGTGTCATCCACTACTACGACATCCAGCACGAGGACGATCCGTTTGGACCGGGAGAGGAGGCGATTCGGTCGGCTGCGGAACCGGAGTACGACGTGACGGTCGAAACGCGACGGGAGGTCCGGTCCTACGCTCCCCACGAGCTCAACGTCTGTCTGGACGTGCGGTTGACGCGGTAGTTCGTGATGAATTAATCCAAGGCTCCGCGGCCATTTCGCAACCCTTATGCACTCCGTGGTGTCTACGTTGTAATGCAGTTGGACGCAGAGCGTGCCGGTGTTCGACCGAACGAAATGAGGTCGAGCTCGGGAGCGCACGCGAGTGTGCCGGTGTAGCTCAGACTGGCTAGAGCGATTCCTTCGTAAGGAATAGGCCGAGGGTTCAAATCCCTCCACCGGCTCTCCTCTTTCGACTCAAAGTTGCGAAAGACGTTTTTCGTCGTGGTTTCTCCATTCATCTCCGCGCCGGTAGTGCCGACATTGTACCGTCGCCAGTATGCAGCATGAACACACGATGGACACTCCCACGAGACGTGTGGAAATCGACTGAAGCTCTCCCCTCTGTGCGGTGGTATTCAACCAGTGCGAGTCATCGACGGGATCATATTCTGTAACCGATCAGCCGTTAGAATGAATGGGTCGCATGGTCTCAATACATTCCATGTTCTCGGAAAAGGATGACACGGAACAGTCCGAAAGCCGCAGCGGGGATGATGGCGATGGACGAACGACTATCGTCCCCGCCTCGGACGGGACCGGATCACGGTTCGACCGACGTCGTTTTCTCGGCGGCGTCGGTGGGATCGGAGTGCTCAGTAGTTTGTCCGGATTCGCTCGGCTGAAAAACGGGCGGGCCGATCGTAGCGTGGTCGGCGTGAGTTCTCGAAACCCCTCGTCGAGGACGGAGAGACCGCCTGCAGCGTACTCGGCAACTGACCTCGGCACCCTCGGTGGTGCTGAGAGCACCGCGACGAGCATCAGCCGTCGTGGATACGTCGTCGGGACCAGTCAGCGGGCGGACCTCGTTCCACACGCGTTCCTCTGGTCGGAACGGGATGGGATGCAAGACCTGGGCACCCTCACCGACAGGACCAGCAGGGCCACCGACATCAACGGCCACTGTCACGTCGTCGGTGCGAGCAGAGTGACCGATATCTGGGAGAGGGACACCGGGACTCGGACCAAAATATACCCGGAGCACGCCATTCGTTGGTCGAGGGAAGGAGGAATGCGAGATATCTACAGCAGCGACGGGCAGAACAGTGTTGCCACCGCTATCAACGACCGGGGAGATATCGTCGGAACTTTCCACTACTACGGAGAGGTCACGTTGGAAGGGTTCGTCCTGTGGGCCGACGGCGATTGTTCCGACCGATTGTGGCGTTCCCCCCGCTCTTCGTCCGGCGATTTTTTGGTCCCTGCTGATATCGATACCGACGGTCGAATCGTCGGAACCAGTTTCGGCGTCGAACCCGTCTCTGGAGATGCGTTCATGTGGTCGGAAGACGAGGGAGAGCGTGCGCTCGGTACCCTCGGTGGACAGGAGGGAGAGGCCACCGCCATCAATGACCGCGGACAGGTGGTCGGGAACAGCCAAACGGCGGACGGAACGGTTCACGCGTTCGTCTGGTCGCCGGACGAGGGCATGTCTGACCTCGGCACGCTCGGTGGAAACTATAGCGAGGCCACCGACGTCAACGACCGTGGGCAGGTGGTTGGGAACAGCCAAACGGCGGATGGAACCGTTCACGCGTTCATCTGGTCGCCGGACGAGGGCATGCGTGACCTCGGCACGCTCGGTGGCGACTACAGCCGTGCGAACGGTATCAACGAACGGGAACAGATCGTCGGGGAGAGTCGGACGGACGGCGGTTCCCCGCACGCCACGCTGTGGAGTCGGGAATAATCGCTGTCGAACACGGGTCCGGTCGAAGCGATCATCCGCACGACGCGACGGGCGGCGGCCAGGGGAGTCAAGCCGGACGATGTCACTGCCCGAGTCGTAGGCAGTCCATATTTTTCGGTAGGATGACCTTGCAGTCGGTCGAGAAATTGCAACGACCAACGCGGATCACCACCTGTTTTTACTCGATGAAAGACCGCGTGAGAACCCCCGAAAAACAATTACAAGGCGACCCCAGGGATTTCTGAAGAGGCGTTGATACAAAATGAACCGCTCGTAATCGATGCGAACGATTTCAACGATCTGCGCCACTTTTTCCCGTGGGTGACGAAGGGAAAGCCGCAATGAGAGTATCCTCGCAGAGAGTCCTCGCAAGCCTACTGGTTGCCGTCCTCCTTGTCAGCGGTGGAGCGGGTGTCGCACTCGCCGACGGACACGCCTCGAACAGCGATGTCACGAAGCTTGGTGGGCAGGACATCACCATTAGCGACGTCACGATAACCGTCTCGGACACCCATCTCTCCGGACCGGGATTCCCGGACGTCTCCATCGATCACCGAACCTACACCCTCGACGATTCCACGATGAGTATCGATGGCCTCCACGTGTCCGTCAACGGACACCAGTACGAAATCTGCAACGTCGACGTGACGCTGAAAAACATCGGTGTGACGCTGAACAACGTCCAAATATCGAGCAGCTAAATCGAGTTAACACACCGAAAACGGTGGGAGAAATGACACAAGGCGGTGACGACGAACTCGTCACCTGGACGTGTTGGCTGACGCGTTCCGCGTCGTCGACGAACCGTTCGACGATGCCGCTTTTTTCGACTTGTTTCGCAGCCACTGACGGTACTGTTTTTTCGGAAGCACGCGGACTTTCGTCCGCATTCGGGCGTGCCCCGACCCGCAGAACTCGGTGCAGTAGCCGCGATACGTTCCGGTTTTGTAGACACGCGTGTGGATGACCGTCGTTCGCTTGGGGAACACGTCCTGTTTGACCCCTAATTGGGGAATGAACAACGAATGGATCACGTCCGCGGAGGTCATCCGAATGTAGATGTCCGTGTGGGCGGGCAGGACGAGGTTGTCGTGCGTCGTGACGTTCGTCCCGGGATACTGGAACTGCCACCCCCACTGATAGGCGAGGGTGTGAACCGTCACCGCATTCGATGTATTCGCGGCGTCGGCGACGCCCATTCCCGCACCGCTTCCGCTCGCGCCTCCCAGACTCGAACCGCCCGCGCCACCGGCAGTCCCAGCGCTTCTCGGTTGTGTCGGCGTGATGTACGGGTTCGTCAACACGGTGAACGCGGCGACACCGACGAACAGCAGGATGATGGCAGTCGCGATGGTCCACGTGATTTCGAGCGGCTTGTCTTCCGCGGTCGGTTGCGGGTCGTCGTTGTTTCGAAACCGAAAGACCGCATACACCAAAATGAGCTCGACGAAGAGCGTCAGTGGCAACGCTACGTACGCGAGCTGGTAGTTCAGCGAGTCGATGAGTCGTTTGTTTACGGACTGTGCGGCCGCTGGTTCGACGGCGGTGATTCCGGCGATGAGGAGAAGGCATGCTATCGTCCCCCACCGAACCCCTCCAGTGCGACGGCGTCGCATCGTTCCCGAGTCAACTGACGTGCGGATATAGCTATCGTGCGTTCGTTGAATTGTCTTTCATCCATCATTATCTCCGAATTGCCCCCCGTCTTTATTGTGGTCGACAATGACACGAAGGAGTATGCACGGGGGGAGGGGAACGAGCGGGTGCCACCGGGAGGGGCCCCGATGACGAATCGAGCGCTAATCGAACTCACCGTCTTGGGTCTTCTCGTCGGCGGATGTTGGTTGCTCACTCGTTTAGCCCGTCAACGGTCGGCGAAACCGGACGGCGGATATCCGTCCCCGCGCGAGTTCGATTTCGACCTCGGTTCGATCTGGAACTCGATAACCTACTGGACGACGACGACGAATCACCGTGACATCGGGAAACTGTACATCGTCTTCGGGACGTTCGCGGCGCTCTGGGGCGGCATCGAGGCGATGATGATGCGGACGGAGCTGTTGACCCCGAACGCGAGTATCTGGTCGACCGAGACGTACAACGCGCTGTTTACGTCCCACGGGTTGACGATGCTGTTCTTCTTCGTCACGCCGGTCTTCTTCGGCATCGCCAACTACTTCATCCCGTTGCTCATCGGCGCGGACGACATGGCGTTCCCGCGGCTGAACGCCATCGGGTTCTGGCTGTTGCCCCCTTCGTTGCTCCTCGTCCGTGGGGGGCTCCCCTCACAGGTGGTCGGCCAGTTCCTCGACCTGTTCGGGATTCACGGTCCGCTGTACCAGTTCTTCTGGACGCTTCACGATCCGGAGCTGGGATGGACGCTGTACACGCCGCTCGCGACACAGAGCACGGACCCGCAGGTGAACTTCCTCCTCCTCGGCCTGCACCTCTCCGGCATCGCCACGACCCTCGGTGCCATCAACTTCATTGTCACCATCTTCTACGAACGCGAGGAGGGCCTCGGCATGGGGTCGCTCGACATCTTCGGGTGGAACATGCTCGTGACGAGCGCGCTCATCATCTTCGCGTTTCCACTGCTCGGGAGCGCCGCGATCATGATGCTGCTCGACCGCGTGTTCGGGACGACGTTCTACGCGGCGGGCGGTGGGGGACCGATGCTGTGGCAGAACCTGTTCTGGTTCTTCGGCCATCCGGAGGTGTACATAATCTTCCTCCCGGCGGCCGGATTGATGAGTTTTATCCTCCCGAAGTTCGCGGGCCGGAAGCTGTTCGGGTTCAACTTCATCGTCTACTCCACGATGGGTATCGGCGTCCTGTCGTTCGGCGTCTGGGCACATCACATGTTCGTGACCGGGATGGACCCGCGTCTCCGCGCGAGCTTCATGGCCGTCTCGGTCGCTATCGCGGTGCCGAGCGCCATCAAGACCTTCAACTGGATCACGACGATCTGGTCCGGGGAAATCCGACTCACCGCACCGATGGTGCTCTGTATCAGCAGCATCGGTACGTTCGTCGTCGGCGGCGTCACGGGCGTGTTCCTCGCGGCGATTCCCATCGATATCGTTCTCCACGGCACCTACTACGTCGTCGGCCACTTCCATCTGATCCTCATGGGGATCATTCCGTTCATGATGATCGCCGCGAGCTACTACTGGTACCCGATCCTGACCGAACGGATGTACGACCGGCAACTCGCGCTGTTCCAGTCTCTACTGTTCGTCGTCGGGTCGATCGTGACCTTTGGGACGATGATCATCCTGGGACTGCTGAACCTCCCCCGACGCTACGCCATCTATCCCCCCGAATTCGCCTCGTTCCAACGCATCTCGACCATCGGGGCGTACCTCATCGGTCTCTCGGTTCTGCTGTGGCTCTACAACATGCTCTGGTCCTACTGGAACGGCTCACCCGTCACGGACGCCGACGTGTGGGGGCTGAAACGAACCAACCAGTTCACCCGCGAGTGGCAGTGGTTCGAGCGACGACTCGAAGCGAAATACGGCATCGAACCGACCGAACCGGAGACGACCCGAGCGGCCGCCACGGAGGTCCCGAGCGAGGGGAGTCCGAACGTCTTCCAGGGCGTCAGATCGCTCGGTGTCTCGTTTCCACGAGTCGTCGCAGCGGCCGCGATCGGCGGCCTCGTCGGGACGGTCCTCATGTCCGGCGTGTTGTTCACGGCGGCGGTGCTGAACGTGTTCAGCCTCTCGTCGTTCGTCAACCTCTCCGGGTTCGTCGGCCAGCAGAGCGTGGTCGTCGGCTACCTCCTCTTCCTCATCGGTGGCATGACGACGTGGGCGCTCCTGTTCGCCGTGTTGGCCGAGTACCTGCCGGGGGAGCCTCGTATCATCACCGGGTTGGCGTTCGCGACGGTGATCGCCGTCGGGTTCGCCTTGGCGTTCTACAC